>JAJQES010000356.1 GCA_021201565.1 Tannerellaceae bacterium | reverse complement strand
CTATCTTAGCCCAGGGCAACGCCCTGGGTAATAGATGATAAGAGAAAAGGAGTGCTGTAAGCACGGCATAATAAAATACCGACAGATTGATTATAATTTATGCCGTCCCTTCAGGACTCAACAGAGACAACATGTTCAGACCCAGGGCGTTGCCCTGGGCTAAGATAGAGCGTCCCTACGGGACTTAAAACAATTGTTAACTGTCAATGAATGTTTCCTCCGTGGCCCATTCCTTATCACCATGACTCAACACTGCCTACCGGGCTAACATAGGGCGTCCCTCCGGGACTCAGAAGGCTACGATTCATGAGGTAAAGAAAATGCGGGATCGCAACCCCGGAGCGCAGACCGGTTTCACCCAAAAATCTGAATTATCCATTGTCCATTGTCAATTGCCAATTGCCAACTGTCCATCGCCCAATAACACTTTTCGCGGAATTTATATTTAGTAGTATAGAGATTGATAAACCAACAAAACAAACGAATATGACAAACGAACAATTTGAAAAATTGCTGCCTTATGAAACCAATATGCGCACAGCGATGCGGTTTTCTTATTCACGGGCCATGACCAACGCCCAGTTAGAAGAGCTGGCGGTCCTCTATGAGGAAATCACGGGCACGGCAGTCCATTACCACCACTCCTGCCGCCAGTGTGACCGGCTGGCCTTACTGAAAAAGGTAGGCAAACTCTTCTTTGAACACAAAGAAGAGATGGAAAAACAGGCCGCGGCACCCCCGGTTCCGGCAGAGGAACAGAAAGTAACTAAAAAGCGGACCCGTAAACCCAAAAAGGAGGAGTAACATGCCTGTACCGGATGGAAATCAATCCTGGGAGCTACGGTGCAAACATGCCCCTGCGAAGTTGTTTGCCTCCTCCCGTTTATTGTGGAAAGCGGCAACCGGCTATTTCCGGTGGTGTGACAACCATCCCTGGGTCACCCGGAAGAACAAACAGAAGGCAAACGGCACAGAGACCGACGAAGCACCGGTCCAGCGGCCCTATAGCCTGGCAGCCTTTCTGTTGTACATCGCCCTGCCGGAAGCAGAGTGGGAGCAGCGTAAACAGACCTCTGGCCCTGAGGTACGGCACACGATGGAACGGATCGAATCGGTGATTGACACTCAACTGCTTGAAGGTGCCCTGACGGGCGCTTTCAATGCCAGCCTCGTAGCCCGCAAACTCGGCCTGGCCGACAAACAGGAACACACCGGCAAAGACGGCACTCCGTTGGCCAGCACCGTCAACATCCGGGTCGTGAGAACCCGCGAAGAAGCAAAACGATTATCAATTGACAGTTGACAATTGACAGTTGACAATTCGGGGTTGGCGAAGGCTGGTCTACGATTGTAAACCGGGATGTTCCATTTGCAACTACCCTGGCTGTACAGCGGCTATAGTAAGTGAGCATGATAGAATACAATTGGCAGTCCCCTGCCGGCAAATGGCAGGCAAATAAATCAAAGTTCTTAATTGTCAATTGTCCATTATCCAT
Organism: Tannerellaceae bacterium; assembly: GCA_021201565.1. Taxonomy (GTDB): domain Bacteria; phylum Bacteroidota; class Bacteroidia; order Bacteroidales; family Tannerellaceae; genus UBA4116. The sequence continues at coordinate 5,584 of JAJQES010000356.1, read as the reverse complement.
TGTCAATTAAAAAGCAAACATGGTAAACGAGTACGACATATTCATCACACCTGTAGGGGAGAAGGTCTATAAAGCCTTGCGGGACCCGGCAGTGAAGATTATTCTGCTGCCCGGGGGAACACGCTCCGGCAAGACTTTCTCTATTATGCAGAACCTGCATATCCTTATGTGCGAACAACCAGGGTTGCGTATTACGGCCTGGCGGGAGAAACTCACCTGGGCACGGGTGTCCATTCTGAGCGACTGGGAACGTAAGTTCCTGGCCGGCTCGGGGTTGTCCCACCTCTACCATGCCGTCAAGCAACCTCCTGTCTGGACACTCAGACAGACCGGGTCTACCCTGGAGTTTTCCGGGCTTGATGATCCGCAGAAAGTACACGGGGTGGCTGCGGATATTATCTGGCTCAATGAAGCGATCGAAGCCCGCAAAGAGACGGTCCACCAGTTGTTGCAACGGTTGGAAGGCAAACTGGTCATCGACTACAATCCCAGCGAAGAGGAACATTGGGTCTACGACCTGGCCCGGCGCAGGGATGCGGTCGAGATCCATTCTACCTACAAAGACAACCCGTTCCTGCCCGAAACCACTGTGCGGGAGATTGAAGCGTACGAGGATACCCCCTACAACCGGTTGCAGGGCACGGTTAGTGACTACCACTGGCGGGTCTACGGGCTCGGCCTGCCCGCCCGGCGGCAGGGGTTGATCTTTCCCGGCTGCGAAATTGTGGAGGAGTGGCCGGAAGAGGCCCGCCACCTGGGGTATGGGCTTGACTTCGGGTTCTATCCCGATCCGGCGGCCTTCGGACGGGTCGGGCTGTTTAACGGGCGGTTGGTGCTGGACGAACTCTTTTATGAAACAGGGCTCAACAATGTGGTCATTGCGGGGCGGGAAGAGGTGCCCAGCATCGAAGCGCGTTTGCAGGCACACGGCATCTCCCGGCGGGAAGAGATCCTGGCCGATAGCGCCGGCAAATCCAATATCCACGAACTCCGCACCGCGGGGTATAACGTGCGGGGCGTCCGGAAATATCCCGGGTCTGTCCTTGACGGGATTGAACTGATGCAGCACTATGCCCCCTTCTATGTCACCGGACGGTCGGTCAACACCCTCCGGGAACTGAAAAATTACACCCGCAAAAAAGACAGGGTCACCGGCGAATTCCTCCGGGAACCCGTCGATGCGTATAACCACCTGATGGATTTGTACCGCTACGTGGTGCAAACCCGTATTACAACCAAAAAAACAAGTTTAAAAAACAGATTATCAATACGGTAAAACATGGATACAATACACATTAAAAACAGTTGGAACGAAGTGACGATCGGCGAATTTATGGCCATCCAGCAACTCAGACAGGAAGATTTTGAGAATGACTTCGAGTATTATATCAGGCTCCTCGGCATATTGTCGGACAAGGATACAGATTACTTCTATCATATCCCCATGATGAATATTCCCGGGCTGGTCCGGGAGCTCTCTTTCCTGTCAACAGAACCGGCGGGTGAGTTAAACACCTCCTACCGGATCAATGGGAAGAAATACAAAGTCTGCCTCGATATCCGCAATTTCTCCGCTATCCAGTACATAGACCTGGTGACCCTCCTGAAAGATAATAAGGACAATAAGAACCTGCACCTGATCCTGGCCATCCTGATGCAGGAAAGCGGGAAGAAATACAACACCGAGGAATACGATGTGATGGCAGCGGCGGAAGAAATCCGCGACCATTTCAGTATTGCAGACGCATACACCCTGTCGCTTTTTTTTTCTCTTCTTTTAAAAAGTTTAATCAGGGGTATGCAGAGCTATTCAATCTCCCGGATGAAGAAGAAACTGAAGAAAGAGAAGGATCCGGAGAAGAAGGAGAACCTGATGACGACGATCAGCCGGATGCAGGATTTAGTGAAAAGTGGGGATGGGTTTATTATATAGATATTGTGGCGGAGAAAACACGCAATACCTGGGAAGTCACCCAGAATATGAATGTGGTGGCTTTCCTGAATATCCTCAGTTACATAAAGGATAAAAACGCGTTTGACAAGGCACACCTTAAAAAGCAAACAAGAAGATGAGCGAATGGGTACATACCTACGAGGCGCTGGAATCCTTTGCCGGGAAAGCGATGGAACTATACCGGCAGAAGATCAGCCAGGCGGGGATCGATTCTAACTTTCTGGAAGGCCTCACGAAAGAGATCGAAGTGGAGTCCGGAAACTATATGGTCTCCCTTCATTTGGAGGAGTATTGGAAGCACATTGAGGAGGGACGGAAACCCGGTAAATTCCTCCCACGGGAAGCGCTGGATAACTGGGTAAAGGCGAATATCAAACTACCCCGCCCGGACAAAAAAGGACGGCTTCCTACGGTGAAACAATTAGCTTACCTGGTAAACCGGAAAATAGCGCGGCAGGGTATTCCCGCCCGGCCGTTCCTCTCCAACACCGTGGAAGAGGTATTCAGCAGTTTCATTGACACCCTTGCCGGAGCCTTCGCGACAGATGTCGAGGCCTGCGCGGCAACAATGTTAGATTCATTAATCAGTAAAAATAAATAATATGGCAATTCTTTCAGTAAAATATCCCATCCTTTATACCCATACCTCAGCGGATTATAATTATGGGATCTATGATAGTTCAAATCAACAGATCTACGCAGGTTACTGCTATGGAAAAGAGGTCGATATCTCGCCCGTCCTGCAATCCTATATGAATGCAGACCTGGTGACCCTGCCCACAGAAGCAGCGCTGCAAAGCGGCCCAGTGCTTGAGGTGGACAGCTTTGTCCGGTCATTTACCGTCCGGGCAGGCTCCGCCAGCCAATCCTATCTGGTAGCCAATGACTACAATGACCAGTATGTAACGGCCTACAACACCACCTACATCACCTCCGGCTCAGTCACCGGCCTCTATCACCCGGATAGCCTTTTCTTTGCCGATGTGAACGCACCTGGCGGCAGTACCACCATTGTGGTGAACGGAACTTCCCGGGCCGTTTCTTCCACGTCAGGGCATCTGACCGCCCGCAATGTCAACACCCTGACGATCGGAGGGACAGTGGTGCCCATCCGCAAGTCAGACCCGTGTGAACGCTTCTCCCTCTATTGGGTCAACCGGCTCGGGGGACGTAGCCAGTTGTTGCTCGAAGGAAAAAGCGCGGAAAAGTATGACAGCAGTTTCACCCGCTTTGAGACCTCCTACGACAAGACCAACCCGCAGGCCTTCCAGACCCGTACCATCGTCAATACAGTGGCCAAATCCTTTGTGCTGCGTACCGGTCTGCTCACCGATGAACAATCGTTAAAGATGGACGACCTGTTCACCTCGCCCAAAGTATGGCTGCATGACCACGAAGAAGGGCAGATCCTGGCCGTTTCCATCAGCGATAAAAGCATGACCCGCAAGAAACGGAAAAACGACAGGATGTTCACCTACACCATCAATGTCGTACAGGCCCAGACCCATATCCGCCGGTAACCCCTTCCGTGCCTTCACATCCGGAAGATTGATCCGTGGTATTTGGTTGTTGGTTCCAGAGAATTAGTTTCAGGGGATCGTTGGTTGTTGGTTCCAGAGGATCTCGTGGTTGTTGGTGTTGGTATCAGGGGATCTCCCGATCCCCGTTTGGTGAGTATTGGTACCGCCTGCTGAGTATCCGGATCTCCGGATCCGGTAACCCCTCAGCTTTGTTAATTATCCGTCAATTGGTACCTATAGCGGATCATAGATCCTGATAATCATAGAGTCGGGGATCCGGAGATCCCCTCCGTCCAATTCTTCGATGGTTTGGTTTCAGGGGATCTCCTGATCCCCGCCTGCAGAGTATCCTGATCTCCGGATCCGGTAAACCCTCATCTCTGTTGATTATCCGGTAATTGGTACTTATAGCGGATCCCAGATCCTGATATTCCCAAAGCCGGGGATCGGGAGATCCCCTCCATTCAAAATAGCCTTGTATTGTCAGGTATAGTCTAAAGTTTATTCCCGCCCCGGCTGGGGCAGGTTAGCCCAGCCCACGGCAACGCCGTGGGAAAAAATCCCCACCTCCTTTTATGCGGGCCAACGGCCCAGTTCAAAAGACCAGTGTTTAATCAATCCAAAGATATTTCTCATTATACTCAATATCATATTCTTTTAAAAAAAGAATATACTCTTCTGTACGTGTCATTTTTCTATGATGTTCCTGTTGGTTCTTTATATAATTTATTGTTTTACTACATACAGAGGAACTAACTGAGAAGGCCGCATATCCTGTCTGCCAGGCAAAACACCGGTAAAATGGATCCAGGGTTTTAATCCAGCGGCTACTATGTCGTTTGATTTCTTCAACCAATTTAGCCAGAGATATATTTTTTGAAACTACACAAAGAATATGAATATGATCGTTTGTACCCCCTATTTGTATAGGTGCAGAGTTATTATCTTTCAAAATAGTACCTATATAATTATATAAATTATTCATTTCAGAAGGTCTGATGGGAGAATTACTGTCTTTTATATGAAAGATAATATGTGTATAAAGTTTGGTTAGTGAATGTGACATATCATGTAAGGTTATTAAGGTTGAAGGACAAATATAATAGAAATGATTGATATTAGAAAACAGTTTTATACATGAATGGAATACAATTCCTGATCTGGGCCGTTGGCCCGTAAATTATTCTTCGATGTTCCTAACCCACGGCGTTGCCGTGGGCTGGTTTGAATGACCCCTGTTAGGGGTGTGTATGTGTTGGGTCTCACAGATCCCCTCCGTCCAAATTAATCAACGAGTCCTTTTCGTTGGAGATTGTAGACAAATGCTTTGGTATCGGCGTCCAGTTCGATGAGGTCTTTTTTGTACATTTCGTTTACTTCATTGCGGAAGGCGATCACGATGGTTCCGATACTTTTCTCGATCAAGGCCATGGAGCGGAGCATCTCGGGGGAATTGATACGGGTATTCTCTACCTCATCATATTTGGCCAGCATGGTATCCAGCCTTTCGGCGTAAGTGGTAAAGAACTTCCATGCCTCCACATCGTTGCGCTTCATGACAATCAGACAAATCTGAATCAGCTCCTCAATATCGTTCTGCAACTGCACCGACTCAATCTCCCGTTTCCATTTCCGCAGATTCGTCACCAGCGTCCTTCCCATGGCTTCGACTTTGTTTGGGGGGATGGTGGGAGAAGATGTAGAAGTTTTAGATTTACCTTCAGGAATGAATGGTGATGAAATATGAACCGCTGCATATATCCAACTTGTAACTAAAATAGATAGCCCGCTAACAAATATTAAATCACTTTTGTAAGAATCTAAAAAATCTTTTAGGAGCAATAAGGCTCCTGTTAGCATCGTAAGAAAAAAAATGAAGAACCTCTTCAGCCATCCCGGATGTTTATTCGCTATATCAAACCCTAATACACCAAACGGAAATGCACAGGGAATGAATAATGATAAAATAGCAATCCCCTTCATTCTGCCTTTCCAGGGGTTATGTTTATTTTTTATATCTGGTTTCATACCTTTCATATATTAGATTCTTACAAAGATATTATTTTTCTTTATATTTGGTACCAGGGGCTCTCTGGATCCGGCAGCCTCT
>JAJQES010000291.1 GCA_021201565.1 Tannerellaceae bacterium | reverse complement strand
ATTCAAACCCAGGGCGTTGCCCTGGGCTAAGATAGGGCGTCCCTCCGGGACTTAAAACGGAGAATTTAACAGCCCTGCCAGGGTCCCGGGATGGAGATAGCATTCCATCCCACACGTGATCTCTTCTGCGATTTGTTGGATGATTTCTTCCGGAAGGTTCATACTGATTTGTTTTTTAAGCTGTTGTTAATCTCTTCGATCATGGCTTTACGCCGGGGATAGTTCTTTTTCAGTTCGTCTGCGATCTGTTGCGCCTGCTCTCGGGCACCGAGGCGGATCATCCGCCGGAAGTAACCGCACACCTGCTTGTAATGAGACCGGTCGCCGGTGCTATGCAGGGCAGCCAGAATACACTCGCCATACAACCGGGCCAACGGAAGAGGATAGATAGCGGCCAGGTATTTTTCGGCTGCTTCGATACGATAGAATGAGGGCCAGGTGTACACCTGTTGGAGAAGGGCCTCCCAGCGTTCTTCACGGATGTAAATGGTGCTTAGCAGCTCATAATCGCTTTTATGCTGAGTTTGTACTTCCCGGATTAACCCGTTTACATACTCCTCCCAGTCAGCAGCCGGTACAAGTTCTTTCATCGCTTCATAATAATCCTGCTCCTGTTGCCATCCGGAGCTATCTAAAAAGAGCCACCGGGCCAAGCGTAAACTATTTTCGGTATCTCCCGTTTCGCGGTACACCTGCCATTCATACTTCCGCCAGGTAGTAACCAACCCGGGCGCCTCTTTTTGATCGCGGGCCACCCCTTCCCGGATCAGTCGCAGGGCTTTGGTATAATCACCCACTTGCATGGCCTGCCTGACCAGTTGCTTCCGGAAACTGTAATTGTCCGCGTTTGCCTCCATGTAGTTGAGGGCGGCCTCCTCTCCATCCGCTTGACGAATAAAATCACAGGCCAATTCCTGCAGATTCTCCTTTTCCCATGCTGAGTCCCGGGAATTCCTTTGCAATGCATTCACCTGTTCCCGGATTTGTTCTTTTTCCTCCCCCGTACGCATCAATGACATGGCCAGATACAGGTAAACGAAATCCCAGTCCCAGCCCTGCTGTTGTATGTTCCTGTATGCGGTAAGAAGATACTCAAAGATCTCTTCCCGCAGTTCACCGGGCAAATCCTTCCCGGGCAATTCGTTCAGGGTCTCACAGGCAAGGTCAAGGATTCCACTGATACTCCCTGAACTATCATCGGAATACAACAAGATCTCCGTTACCTCTTCATATAAAGCGGCCGCGATATAAAAAGCAGCGCGGTAATTTCCTTTTTCCATCTCCGCGGCCGCCTGTTCCTGTATAGGGCCAAGTGCCCGGGCCAGTGCAAAGGATTCGGAATAACTGATATATCCGTCAGAGAAGGAATGGATAATTTCTTTTATCTGCCTCCTGTAATATCCGGGGGACACAGGGGGCATCAGGGACGCATAGCGGGCAAGAAGGGTCTGCCGGAAACTGGCATCCTGTGCACACTGTTGCCGGAGCAGTTTCTTCATCTCTTCGGGTGTGAGTTTATTTAAAATGGTCTCTATCACCTCATCTACACAGGAATAAAAGTTTTCCAAAGTAAGTTTCATAGGTAGTGTATTTATTGTACGCAATAAAGATAATAAATTCACTGATTATTCTTATCTTGTGTTCGTGAAACGTTGCCTGAAGTCCTGTATCCGCACGGATTATCCCCTGGGGATAACGCGATAGCCCCAGGCCTTAACCGGTTATCCCCAGGCCCTACGGCGAGGTTTCGCAGGAGACGAAAAAGAACGAAGCAGGATGAAAGATTATTAAACGCTTACTTATTAACTTAAACATAGAGAACCATGACACTACGCTACCAGGTACACCAGGTCAAAAACGCACGGTTTCCGGAAGAAAAACCGGCTTACTCCGTTTCATTGGTAAGTTACCAGAACATCAACCGGGCCCATCTTGCGAAGCAGTTATGCCATAGCAGTTCCTTCACACCGGGGGACCTGACCGGTATCATTGACAATCTGGTTATGCTGATTGCCGAACATTTGTCCAGTGGATATACGGTTACACTGGATGGATTGGGCACTTTTTCGGTGTCGGCCGAATTGAAAGAACCGGTGACCGATCCGGAAAATATATCGGGGCATAACCTCCGGGTAAAACGGATCTGCTTTAAGCCGGCCCCGGAATTTAAACGCCTGATTGAAACCGGCGCCACCTTTGAACGGTATGTCCCCATTATCAAACACATCTCCCCGGAAGAGTAAACCCGTATCTACTACGGTAGTTTGAATAGTCCGGAGAAATTGGTATAGGTGGTTTCGTAATAATTCTTCAGCAGTTCGTTTACGCCTTCGTGCCGGATGTGATAGGTAAGCTGTTCCACACTGGCCAGATAGGAATAGGAACTTTTTTCTATCAGGAACAGAACTTTGTTGGCAGATTTGTCGGGATAGACCAGGACATCGAGCATGTCATATTCTTTCCTGGAACTCTCCTTTTCTTTTCGTTTGGCCTGTACAATAATGTCCTTAGCGATCTCGTTCAGTCCGACATCATGTGTCAGGTCTCCCTTTACCAGGACTTTTAAGGCGATATCAGCGGCTTCTTTATCCTGTAACGAGTCAAAGGAACTGAGTTCGGATTTGTTCATCACCCAATAGGAGGCTGCTTTGCTGGTGTACCAGTCTTTATCGCTTCCTTCCCAACCGTAGTTTTTTGTCTGGACCAACAGGACATACTCCCGGCCATCATATTCCATCTCATACAGTTTATAGGAGATGAAATTGTCTTTTCCCAAACTGTATTTCTCATAATCGGCCAGGTCGGGATAGCGGTTAATCACATCGGCAGGGATCCGGTTCTTACGGCTGGCCCACTGGCCACTCTCCAGCAGAAGCCATCCGGTAGCAGTGGTAAGTTGTCCAACAGGATTGGGCTTTATGACCGGTACAGGATCACCGGAACGGTCCCCGATGGTCTGCCGGCCGGAAGCGACCCTGAACGTAAAACTGTCCATAAAGGCCCGTTCCTCTTCTTTTTGCCGGGCTCTTTGTGCCATCAGTTCGTCATAGGCATCCGGCTGCTTTTCACGGCTGCCCCCACAACCTATCACAAAAAGCAGGGTTATACAAAAAGCTACTCCTCGCACTATCTTTTTCATGTTACTAAAATGCTGCTGTTAAACAGGGATAAATGTACAACGATACAGGATAGTATCCAATGAAAACCCCTGTTTTTTTGCTGTCTGCCAGTACCACAGAGTTTCCGGAAAAGGATAAAGGCAGTTTATATATAAGCTAAAAGGAACGCAGATATCGCTGAAGCCGCAGAAAAACGCAGATTTTTTATTTTTAAATATTTCTCTGCGTAACTCTGCGGCTTCAGCGCCATCTGCGTTCCCTATACTTCAACTTCATAAACAGACCCTATAAAAATATCTTCACGATACTCATTAATAGCATAATATTCTTACCTTCTATACTTCTGTACTTCTTACTTCTCACTTCTTAGTAAATATTATGGTTCCGGATAGGGTTGACTGACGTCTGTAGATTGTTTGTCGAGTACGTACCAGCGGGCAGGATCGGATACGGATTCACGGTTCTCGTCCAGGTTATGTAACCGGTTGCCTTCCTGGCGGTAATAGACCCGGGCTCCTTCAGGATTTTGCAGCACCAGGATATCATCTTCACGGGTGTAAGTGCCCTGCCGGAACATATCTTCTCCTTCCCGGTTGGCAAATTCCATCCGTTCGGTATAAGTCTGGTCCGGATAAAGCGTAAGGGTGATTTCTACCTTTACCCCCGGATCATCCTCCACCGGCAGGATACCCTGGTAGATGTCAGCATCCGCGGCGTCATGCTCCACAATGCCACGTTCCACTATCTCACTTTCAGGGGCTGCATCCCGTTCAGCCTGCCGTTGTGTAGAATGGGTACAGGCTGTTGCCAGCAGCAGGGTAAAAACCGGAAGCAGGCAAACGGATCGTCTTTTGTCTTGTCTCATAGCTGTTGTATTTTTTCTACTACACAACAGGATGAAAAGGGAAAGAGTTGAAGCGGCGACTTATTTTTTATACTCTAACCGGTTTGAAGGTGAGATAAGTTAAATGGTCATCATCTTCTGTAATAAGATGGATATGAAATCCCGCGGGAGAAACAAAACAATTTCTATACACGTTTATCTTTTCCTCTAAATCATATTCTCCGACTTTCTTATACTCTTTATCCAGAATAATAATGCTAATGTCTTTCACATGAGTTGTCCTGTCATTTACATGATAGTCTTTAAGGCTTTTTAGTGCCAACCGGTAATATAATTGGTTATAAGGATCGTAAAAAATACCGGCATATAAAGTATGTTCCAGGTATTCCGCCAACTCTTCCTGCGGATTCTGCGCCTTTCCGGCAGGAGATGTTCTGATATTTTTACTATCAGAGTAACCGGCAAAAAAAGACCGGGATTCCAATGTATTCAAATCAACAACAGAGATGGCATCATCTGCAGGAAAGGCCAGTATCATTTCACCCGAATCATTTAATGTATAGGAAGGCATTAAATAAGAAAAAAATCCCCATTTATCCAGATTTTCAACTCCTCCGTAAATAGACGGATAGGGATTGCAAAATGTCATTTCTCCGGTCAATAAATTGTAAATAGCTGTGGTATTGGGGTTCTGGTGTTTTGCTAAATGGGTTTTCAAAGTAGTACCCTGCAAAATAAGTTTATCATTCACTATTTTCATAGGAGCATCCGTATGGGGATAAATATAGGGAGGATTCTCTATATTATCCGGATCCGGTATAAAATAACGGTTCAAATCTATCTTCTCTAAAATTTCCCCTTTTTGATTAATTAAGACCAGCTGTTTGCTCCAGTAATCATACAAATAGGTCGAATCAGGATTTACATAATAAAAACCTTGTATGTTTCCACTCTGCAAAGCATGAGGACCTTCCTTTTGAATCTCTACTTTCCCGATGGTCTCACCTGTCTGAAAATCAAACACACAAATGTTTCTGACTCCCGGATTCAAATAAATCAATTGATTTTTGTCCGTATCAAACTGAATATAGGCACCCACCTGGGTAGTAGTTTCATCCAAAGCGAACAATGTATTGGGTGTCTTCTCAAATGTATAGTTCGCTTCTCCTATCCGGTCCTGTTCATTTTTATTAGATTCGCATCCGACCAGGCTGATTATAGCTAACAAAAAGATGATTTGTTTCATACATATATTTATTAAGAGCGAATGGAAAAAACGGACGGAGGGCTGTCTTTCTGTATCCGGATGAAAAAGACAGCCCTGTTAATTATTTCAGAATCTCCAGCCTACATTGAACTGGGCAACCATGTGACGGGTTTTCCCATCATCTATATCACTCACATTTGTCAATCCTATATTGTAATTAAAAGAGATGGATAAACCGGAATCAAAAAGATAACCCAGACCTAACACCAGATCCAGATTCATGGTTTTCAATGCATCGTCAGCATTTTCGGAATAAGAAGATCCACCTTCCTTTATCTTTGCTTTGCTGGAGGCAAGGATACCTACCTGCGGACCGGCAAACAGATGAAACCCATCATATACATATCCTTTGACAAGCAAAGGAATATTTATATAATTTGTCTTTAATGTTGCTTTATTGGAAAGTCCGACATCGGCTTTTGCTCCCTGCATAGAGAAATAGAGACCAGGTTCAAAGGCTACGGCCTGATTCATCATAATCTCTCCGGAAACTCCGATATTCATTCCACCTTTTACATCTCCTCCATTTGTCATGGTGGAAAGATTGAGACCGACTTTAGGAATTACGTGGAACTCCTGCGCACTTAAGGAGAAAGTGGCTAACAAAACGAATAAACAGACAATTTTTTTCATAAGACGTTTAATTAAAAGTTAGAAACTCTATTCTATTATTTTTGTTTAGTGACGTATAATACTTTGCAAAAGTAGAAAAAACAATCGAAAAATGCATAGAAAAGGATGAAAAGTTGTTTTCATCCTTCCCTGTTACATGTATGTATTCTTCCTTATTTCCCGATGCAGAACCGGGTAAAAATGGATTGTAGTACTTCATCGCTGGTAATGGTTCCACCCAATACTTCTCCTAATGCCATGAGACATTCCCGGATGTCCTGGCTCAGGAAATCGCCGCTGATGTTCAGGCTTATTCCGTCAATCACCCGGCGGATGGCATCACGGGCTTTAGCTAAGGCTTCATAATGGCGTACGTTGGTCACAATCAGATCCTGCTGGGAGATCTCGGGTATACCGGCTAAGCGAATGAGAAGTTCATTCAGGACTTCTGTATTTTGTTTGTTTTTTGCCGATATGAAAATCCGGTCGCCATGCAGGTCTGGCAGAAGGTTTTCAGCCTGTTGACGGCCTTCTGATGATAACAGATCAGATTTATTGAATACCATCACCAGCTTTTTGTCTGTTGCCAGTTCAGCGATCTGTTCTCCCAGACGAATGATCTGTTCCGGTGAAGAAGTAGAATCTATTACCCACAATACGATAGAGGCCTGGCTCAACTTACGGAAAGTCCGCTCGATGCCCAGACTCTCAATCCGGTCATCTGTCTCACGGATTCCTGCTGTGTCAATAAAACGGAACGTGATCCCTGATAAATTGATGGTATCTTCAATCACGTCCCGGGTCGTTCCGTGAATATCCGAGACAATGGCGCGTTCCTCTCCTACCAGGAGATTTAGTAAGGTGGATTTGCCCGCATTGGTTTCGCCGACAATGGCAACCGGAATCCCATTCTTTACCGCATTCCCTACACTAAATGAATCGACCAGCCGGGTAATGGCCTGTTCTATGGTTTGCGCCAGCTGGCGCAGGTTTTCACGGTCTGCAAACTCCACATCTTCTTCACTGAAATCGAGTTCCAGTTCAATCAGGGAAGTAAAATCGAGTAACTGCATACGCAACTGGCTCAGTTCCTGGCTAAATCCTCCCCGCATCTGATTAATAGCCAGTTTGTACATACCAGCGGAAGTGGAAGCGATCAGATCAGCAACCGCTTCGGCCTGGCTCAGGTCCATCTTCCCATTCTGGAAGGACCGCTGGGTGAATTCGCCCTGTAAGGCGG
>JAJQES010000432.1 GCA_021201565.1 Tannerellaceae bacterium | reverse complement strand
GAAAAGAATATCTTTGTAGGCCAGATACCGGAAAAATAATTATAATAATAAGATAGCAAAAAATGGACACAAAAATTCAGGAACTGACCGAAAAAATTTATCGCGAAGGTGTAGAGAAAGGCAACGAAGAAGCTAACCGGATTATTGCGGATGCAAATGCCCGGAAAGAAACCATTTTGAAGGATGCCGAAGCGGAAGCCGCACGGATTCTGGAAAATGCGAACAAACAGTCTGCCGATCTTAAAAAGAACACAGAAGCTGAATTGAAACTATTTGCCAATCAGGCTGTCGAAGCTCTGAAAAGTGAAGTAACCAACCTGATTACCGGTGAAATAACTTCAGCGAATGTAAAAGCTGTTGCTACCGATCCGGCTTTTATGCAGAAAGTGATGCTGGAAATCGCTCAGGAATGGGCAAAGAATGAAGGAATAACGATTCAGGCTGTCGGGGCAGATGCACTTAAAAAATATTTTGAGTCCAATGCAAAAGACCTCCTTAACAAAGGGGTAAAGATTGAAAAAGTAAATGGTAAAGAAACCTCTTTTACAATTATACCGGCTGACGGCTCTTATAAAGTAAGCTTTGGTGAAGATGAATTCGTTTCCTTCTTTAAAGAATTTCTACGTCCGCAATTGATCGAAATGCTCTTCTAATATGGGTAAATATTATTATCTGATAGCAGGGCTACCCGATATTGAATTAGATGATGACAAACTTACTTACTCCTTATCCGATTTCAGGGAAGAGTTGGCCGGTAATCTGACCGCTGCCGACCAGGAGTTAATTGATTTGTTCTATTTCAAATTTGATAATAAAAATCTGAATCAGCAATTAGAGTGGCCCGATAGCGATCCGGATCCAAGAGGAAATCTGTCCGTTGAAGAGTTGGCAGACCTGATCGCGATAGTAAGAGACGAAGACCGTGTTCCCAAAAACAGCCGTATTCCGGCTTATTTTACGGCCTTCCTGAAAAGCCGTTATTCCGGTGACGCTATCTCAGAGGAAAAAACGGTGATCTCTCCGGAAGACCAGTTGGCGTCTCTTTATTATGATTACGCAATGAAAAATTCAAATCGTTTTGTTTCAGAATGGTTTGAATTAAATCTCAATATCAGTAATATCCTGACCGCGATTACCTGCCGTAAATTTGGTCTGGATAAATCACTTTATATTGTAGGACATAATGAAGTGGCGGAAACACTTCGTACCTCCAATGCCCGGGATTTCCATCTGGGAGATTCCGTTGACTATATGCAGGCACTCCTGCGTGTAGCGGAAGAAAATGATCTCTATACCCGTGAACGCCGGATTGATCAGATCAAATGGGAATGGCTCGAAGAAAATACATTCTTCAAACCCTTTGATATAGAATCCGTATTTGCTTATCTCCTCAAACTGGAAATGATTGAGCGATGGGTAAAGCTGGATAAGGTGGCCGGAGAAAAAACATTCCGGGAACTGGTCGGAAGCATGAAAAAGGGCAGTGGTCACGCATTGGATGAATTTAAAAGAAACAATAAAAAATAACTTATGGCTACGAAAGGAATTGTAAAGGGTATCGTATCCAACCTGGTGACAGTAGAGGTAGACGGCCCGGTATCTCAGAATGAGATCTGTTATATCACCGTAGGTGGTGTACGGCTCATGGCAGAGGTAATCAAAGTGATTGGCAACAATGCCTTCGTACAGGTGTTTGAAAGCACCCGTGGTATGAAGGTCGGAGACGAAGCAGAATTTATGGGACACATGCTTGAGGTGACACTCGGTCCCGGTATGCTGTCTGCAAACTACGATGGTCTGCAAAATGACCTCGATAAAATGGATGGAGTATTCCTCAAACGGGGAGACTATACATACGCGCTGAATGATGAAAAGAGATGGGACTTTAAACCGATAGCACAACCGGGTGACAAAGTTGTCGCCGGCTCCTGGCTGGGTGAGGTCGATGAAAACTTTCAGCCTCATAAAATCATGGTGCCTTTCGTGTGGGAAGGAACCTACACCGTGAAATCAGTTGTACCTGAAGGGCAATATGTTGTTACGGATACGATCGCTGTTCTGACTGCGGAAGACGGAACTGAGAAACCTGTAAATATGATCCAGCGCTGGCCGGTGAAAAAAGCAGTTACCTGCTACAAAGAGAAACCACGGCCTTACAAATTGCTGGAAACAGGTGTTCGTACTATTGACACCATGAACCCCATTGTAGAAGGGGGTACCGGTTTTATTCCCGGTCCGTTCGGTACAGGTAAAACCGTATTGCAGCATGCGATCTCTAAACAGGCAGAAGCCGATATCGTAATTATCGCAGCTTGTGGTGAACGTGCCAACGAAGTCGTGGAGATCTTCGCGGAGTTCCCTCACCTGGTTGACCCGCATACAGGGCGTAAACTGATGGAACGTACGATCATTATTGCAAATACCTCTAATATGCCCGTGGCTGCCCGTGAGGCGTCTGTATATACTGCGATGACCATTGCAGAATATTACCGGACGATGGGACTAAAAGTCTTGTTGATGGCAGACTCTACATCCCGTTGGGCACAGGCCTTGCGTGAGATGTCCAATCGACTGGAAGAACTTCCCGGACCGGATGCGTTCCCGATGGACCTTTCGGCGATCGTTGCCAACTTCTATGCCCGTGCCGGGTATGTGGAACTGGAAAATGGTGCGACGGGTTCCGTAACTTTTATCGGTACTGTGTCTCCTGCGGGTGGTAACCTGAAAGAACCGGTAACGGAAAATACGAAAAAAGTAGCCCGTTGTTTCTATGCACTGGAACAGGAACGGGCCGACCGTAAACGGTATCCGGCAGTAAACCCTATTGACAGTTATTCCAAGTATCTGGAATATCCCGAATTCCAGGAATATATTGCCGGCCATATATCCCCGACCTGGATAGAGAAAGTAAATGAACTCAAAACCCGTATGTTGCGTGGAAAAGAAATTGCTGAACAGATCAACATCCTGGGAGATGACGGGGTACCGGTAGAATATCATATCGTTTTCTGGAAATCAGAATTAATTGACTTTGTGATCCTGCAACAGGATGCGTTTGACGAAATTGATGCGGTGACTCCGCTGACTCGTCAGGAGTTTATGTTGAACCGGGTCGTAGACATCTGCCGGACAGAATTCCGGTTTGAAACATTTACTGAAGTCATGGAATACTTCAAAGGAATGATCAACGTATTCAGACAGATGAACTACTCCGTATACGAAAGTGAACAATTCAATACCTTCAATAAGCAACTGGACGAGCTGGTGGCAGAACGGGCTGAAAAATAAAGTAAGATATGGCAACAAAAGCATTTCAGAAAATATATACAAAAATCACCCAGATCACAAAAGCGACCTGTTCGCTGAAAGCAACGGGTGTAGGATATGATGAGTTGGCTTCCGTTGACGGAAAACTGGCTCAGGTTGTAAAGATCATTGGCGATGAAGTTACTTTGCAGGTGTTCTCAGGAACAGAAGGGATCCGTACAAATGCAGAAGTGGTATTTATGGGGAAAGCTCCTTCTCTCAAAGTAAGTGAGCAGTTAGCCGGACGTTTTTTCAATGCGTACGGAGACCCGATTGACGGAGGGCCGGTGCCCGAAGGAAAAGAGGTAGAGATCGGCGGACCATCCGTAAACCCGGTACGTCGTAAACAACCCTCTGAACTGATCGCGACAGGGATCGCCGGGATTGACCTCAACAATACACTGGTGACCGGACAGAAAATTCCGTTCTTTGCAGACCCGGACCAACCTTTCAACCAGGTAATGGCCATGGTCGCCCTTCGAGCTGAATCTGATAAGATCATCCTGGGAGGGATGGGAATGACCAACGACGATTATCTGTTCTTTAAAAATACATTTAGCAATGCAGGGGCGCTCGACCGTATCGTGAGTTTTATCAATACAACCGAAGACCCTTCCGTTGAGCGCATTCTGATTCCGGATATGGCATTGACGGCAGCTGAATACTTTGCAGTTGAAAAAAATGAAAAAGTGTTGGTGCTGCTCACCGATATGACCAACTATGCCGATGCATTAGCGATTGTATCCAACCGTATGGACCAGATCCCATCCAAAGATTCTATGCCCGGTTCACTCTATTCCGACCTGGCAAAGATCTATGAAAAAGCAGTACAGTTCCCGGCGGGAGGTTCTATTACCATTATTGCGGTAACTACTTTGTCCGGTGGAGATATTACGCACGCGGTACCTGATAATACAGGATACATCACAGAAGGACAGTTATATCTGCGCCGTGATAGTGATATCGGTAAAGTAATCGTAGACCCCTTCCGGAGTTTATCCCGTTTGAAACAGCTGGTAACCGGAAAGAAAACACGTGAAGACCATCCACAGGTTATGAATGCGGCCGTACGTTTGTATGCCGACGCAGCCAATGCAAAGACCAAGCTGGAAAATGGTTTCGACCTGACCGATTATGATACCCGTACCCTCTCTTTTGCGAAAGAGTATTCGGATCAGCTACTGGCCATTGACGTAAACCTTGATACAACTGAAATGCTGGATGTAGCCTGGGGCTTGTTCGGGTCCTACTTTACACCGGCCGAAGTAAATATCAAACAGGAACTGGTAGATAAATACTGGAAGAATTAAAAAAACATGGCAATAAAGTTTCAATATAATAAAACATCCCTTCAACAGTTGGAGAAGCAACTGAAAATGCGGGAGCGTTCACTGCCTACAATCAAAAGTAAGGAAAGTGCGCTGCGTGTTGAAGTAAAGCGGACCAAAGATGAGGTGGGTGAATTGGAACTTCAGCTGGAAAAGGAAATTCAGAGCTACGAAAGTATGGTGGCTTTGTGGAATGAATTCAATCCTGCACTAATCGCAGTAAAGGACGTATCTCTTTCCACAAAAAAGATCGCAGGTGTGAAAGTGCCGGTTCTCGACGACATCGTCTTTGAGATCGGGCACTATAGCCTGTTCAATGCCCCTGCGTGGTATACCGATGGGATTGAGTTATTAAAAACACTTGCCCGTACCGGTATTGAAGCCGAATTTACAGGAATGAAGCTGGAGTTATTGGAGCATGCCCGGAAAAAGACAACCCAGAAAGTGAACCTTTTTGAGAAAGTACAGATTCCGGGCTACAAAGATGCGATCCGGAAAGTGAAACGCTTTATGGAAGATGAAGAAAGTCTTTCCAAAGCTTCACAGAAGATCATGCGGACCAATCAGGAAAAACGCAAAGTAAAAGAAGAACAGGAGGCTGCATCATGATCACAAAAATGAAGAAATATGCCTTTATGGTTTACCATAAAGAATATGAGAGTTTTCTGGCGGAATTACGGCAACTGGGCGTTCTCCATATACAGGAAGTACGTCCGGCACTGGAAGACAACAACCTGCAGCAGATCCTGGCACAGCGGAAACGTGTAAACGAAATAGTACGTGCTTTAAAAAGACTGAATAAAGACCGAAAAGAGGAAGAGGTGCAACTGGCTCCTGCCCGTGAGCTGACAAAAGTGGACGGACTGGCTTTGCTGGAAACCATAGAACAGCAGCAGGAGAAAAAAACACAGCTTCAGATGTCTCTGGGTTCTCTGGAGAAAGAGATTGATTTTATGAAGGTCTGGGGAGATTTCTCGTATGCGGATATCGAACGGTTAAAAGAAGCAGGCTATAAAGTCACCTTTTTTACAACCCCTGCTTCAAAGTTTGATCCTGAATGGATAGATACATACCATGCGGTTGAGATCAATAATATCCAGTCTGTCTCTTATTTTATCACTATTACCCCGGAAGGAGAGGTGGTAGATATAGATGCCGAACGGCCCAAAATGCCGGATAGTAGTTTAACAGTGTTGCAGGCTCGCCGGGAACAGATACAGGGACAACTTGAAGAGATTGACCGCGAGCTGCAAAACCGGGCGGTAGCCGATTACAATACGTTAATTGAACTGGACAGGAATCTGGAAAATGAATTTAATATTTCCAATGTCAGAATACAGACTGACCAGCAGGCCGACAATAAACTGATGATGCTTGAAGGGTGGCTACCGGAAGAAAATGGTGCTGCGATGGAAGAGCAATTGGAAAAGGACGGATTCTACTATCAGGAATTAGAAATCAGTGAGGACGACCGGGTACCTATTAAGCTGAAAAATAATAAATTTACAGCACTGTATGAACCTATCACAAAGATGTTCTCACTCCCTAAATACAGTGAGTTCGATCCAACCCCCTTCTTTGCTCCGTTCTTTATGTTATTTTTCGGACTCTGTTTCGGGGATGGAGGATACGGGTTGATTATGATCCTGGTATGTGCCTGGTTCAAACGCAAAGTAAATCCGGACTACAAACCTTATCTCACGCTGTTCCAGTATTTCGGTCTGGCCGCAGTGATTGTAGGTACACTGACCGGCTCTTTCTTTGGGCTTGCCCTGGTAGATATTCCGGCTTTTGAAGCTGTTAAGGACTATTTCCTGACGACCGACCATCTGATGATCATTGCAATTGCGCTTGGATTGATCCAGATCATCTTTGGTAAGATTGTAGCTGCTTTTCAGACCAAAGCACAAAAAGGCCTTAAACACAGTATATCCTCCTTTGCATGGGTATTTGCATTGATTGCGCTGATTGTAGCCTTTGGGTTGCCGGCATTGGATATCCAGCTACATTCTACATTAGTAACAGTGTTGTTTGTACTGGCCGGAATTAGCTTTCTGGTAACTCTTTTCTATAACTCACCCGGAAAAAATATCTTTATGAATTTCGGAGGTGGTTTATGGAATACTTATAATGTGGCATCCGGACTATTAGGAGATACACTTTCTTATATTCGTTTGTTTGCGATCGGATTGACAGGTGCTATTCTGGGAGGTGTCTTTAATTCCCTGGCAGTGGATATGACAGCCGGTATGAGCATTGTGCCCCGTGCAATCGCCATGTTGCTGATCCTGGCATTCGGACACTCTCTCAACTTTGCCCTTTGTACTATCAGTGCTCTGGTACACCCGTTGCGTCTGACCTTTGTGGAATATTATAAAAATGCAGAGTTTGAAGGAGGAGGAAAAGAATATAAGCCATTTAGAAAGGTGGGAGCCCCTCCCGGCCTCCCCTAAGGGGAGGAGAAAGATAGATGCTCTCCTTTGGAG
>JAJQES010000250.1 GCA_021201565.1 Tannerellaceae bacterium | reverse complement strand
ATATAATACTAAAAGACCAGACAAATATAGATATAAAAAAGGCTTGCAGGAAGTGATTTGTGTTACACTTTTGCAAAATGTTTTATCTGAAGAACCTGTTTTTCACAGCCAGTGCTTTTTGCAACTCGCTTGCTTTCAGGGCGCTTCTTTTTTGGGGATTGAGTTGGCTGTCCGTAATCTCCATAGTACCATAATGGTTGGTTGTCACGATCAGATCTTCAAACAGAAAACCATAATTGATTCCATCACCTACCGGATGCGGATAACGGCTTGCTTCACTGTATATGTTATTCCCTGTCGTATAATCGGAAGCCGGATTTGTAACACCTAAAAACAGATTCATAATAGTAGGAGTGACGTCATAATGAGTTGTCATGTGTGAGAACGTTTTTCCTTTCTCGTCCATACCCGGATAATACAGGATGAAAGGCACTTGTACCTGCCATTTGGTATAATTTCCGCCATGTCCCCAGTAGTTGCGTTTATTCTCATTGAACTCCTGCCCGTGGTCACCGGTAATCACGATCACTGTATTTTCCAGCAATCCTTTCTGCTCCAGTAAACCGGTCAGCTTTCCGACTAATGAATCTACATGGAAAGCACAGTTACGGTAAAGATTGAAAAATGGAGCCGGGTCTGTCTTATTAGTAAGAGCCAGATATTCCGATGTTTCCCAACAGGGATGAAACCTGTGATACTCTTTCGGGATATTCATAGCATGCAGTAAGTCATAGAATAGAAATGAGAAGAATGGTTTTTCACTATCATAGTTCTCAATATACTCACCGAATTTGTCCGTAATATAATTGTCTCTTTGATAGGTGTCAGTACCTTCCGACTCTGTCATAATACCGGGTACACGCCGGTAAACGATCTCATGAAAAGGCGGTGTTTTAAAGGTAGAACTGGGAAATGTTTGTATGTCATAGTCCAGCTCAATAAACCGGTCAATCAGTAAAGGGGACATCTTAGAGATGCTGAACTCTTTTTCATACGTATAAGGAAGCCCGAAAAACAGGCCGAACAGACTGCCTCTTGTGCCGCTACTGGAACTCCAGTGGTTGCTAAAGGTATGGGCCTGCCGCGCGAAACCGGTAATATTGGGAAACGTTTCCTGCTCATAGGAAGAAGGGTTCCAGGAGTCAATCAGTATATAGAGGATGTTATATCCGGAGATCTTGTTTTCATCAATGGTAAGAGGTTCCAGGGGATATTGAAGATCTGAGGAATACACATTATACGTCATATCATCAATATGGTCTCTTTTGGCGATTCCTAATTTATACAAAAGGCTATTGGCCGTAAGAGGATAAAAGTAGGGAATAGCCAGTGCACTTTTACGAATCGTTGAATAATGGGTAGCAGCTGCAAGAGCGTGACCAACATGCGAATATACCATACAAACGAACAGCCCTGTACAAATCAGGATGATCTTTTTACGGGTAAAGTAGCGGTAAGCCCTTTTGGCTATCCATCCGGCTATCAGAAAAGGTAAAACAGCTGTCAGAAATGCAAGGAGAATAAATTTAAGATAGATGATGGTCCCAAACTCAAAAATTTCGTTCCCGCCTCCCAGCACCAAACCAAAAACAATTCCGTTGAGATGGAATTTGTAGAAACTGTATACATAGGTATTGATCACCATCAGGATTTGTGTCATGATAAGGAGGGTCAGAAAAATGCCATTTGCGATTCCCGGATTTCTGAATAGCAAGGCAAAAGGCAGGAAGCTAATTAAATAAAGCAAACCGGCAAACAGGAAAGCCTGTCCTACGGCAGAGGGAATATAATAGATCCAGCTTAACAGGTCCATATCCAGCATAACGCCTGAACGGGTCACATTGAGCAGAAAGTCAATCGAAAATACTGCAACTGCACAAAGAAAAATAACAAAACCATATTTTCCTTTTTCACTCTTTGTTTGGGTTTCCATTCCTGCTCTTACCATATATGCGTTCTATTCTGTTGATTAAAGTTCCTGCAAAGATAGTAAATAACCAATCATGCGCCAGCCTGATAGATACAGAATCCCATCTTTGTCTATTGAGAACTATGGTACTCTGTTCTTTCTCTTCAAAACATATTTTCCAACAACGGTTTTTCTTGTTTTAAGGGAAGTACAAATAACCTGTGTCCGGTCTGTTTTCAAAAATATGGTTACTTTTATACGTTCATTTGCTACTATTTTTCTACCATTTTAAAAAAACAAGCAACGGTTGTTACAAAATGAACGTATTAATTGTCATATAAGAAAGATTAATTTTAAGCTGATATCTGAATGAAAACGATCGTAAAGAATTTTCTGACCACACTTAAACGGTTTAAGGTGGCAACTGTATTAAATGTATTGGGATTAACAGTCGCCCTGGCCGCCTTTATTCTGATTATGATCCAGTTGAATTATGACCGTTTGTATAATCAGAACATCCCGGCCTGGGATCATATCTACCGCCTGGAAGCTGTTTATAGTGACGGATCCGGTCATGGAGTTCCTTTTAGCCGTCCCCGTGCCGAAATGTTCTATGATATCTCCGCACATATTCAGGAAGGTACTTATTGCCATTGTTACAATTCGACGATCATAGCAGAAATAGAGCAACATGGCGTTCCGGTCATGTATTCCGAACCCTACAAAGGTGTTTCACCCTCCTTTGGGAAAGTCTTTGAGTTTGATATGGTAGAAGGAAGCTCTTCCTGTCTGGAAGAACCTTCCCAAATCCTGATACCCCGGAGTATGGCCGAGAAATTATTCGGGACAGGTTCTGCCATAGGAAACCGGATGAAAGTGTATGATTCACAATGGATCGTAGGAGGGGTGTATAAGGATTTTCCGGCAAACAGCTCTTTAAAGAATGCCATCTACAAGTCACTTGGTGACGAGAATAACGGATCCTGGAATAATCAGAATTATACTGTTTACCTGAAACTCGATCATCCGTCATCAGCCGGGGAAGTAGTCGAAAACTACCGTATGAAATATGAAGAAGCCGGAGGCACTGATTCCGACAACCGTTTCTATCAGGGAATGGTGCGTCTTACTCCGTTTAAGGATCTCCATTATATAAAAAATGTGGATTTTGATAATGAAGAGAAGACGAGCCGGAGCACTTTGCTGGTATTGACAGGGATCGCTTTTATCCTGCTCATCATTGCCGCTATCAATTATACTAATTTCAGTATGGCACTGACTCCCATGCGGGTAAAAAGTATCAATACCCAGAAAGTAATGGGAGCTGATACGCAGATGCTGAAACGGGCCCTCCTGGCAGAAACATTTACTATTTGTCTGATCTCCTATCTGTTAGCCGTCTGCCTGATCTTCCTTTTTTCCCATACCTCCCTGGTTACCCTGATTGATGGAGGTGTACATCTGAATGAACATACTTTACTTTTACTTTATACCCTGGCTATTACGCTTCTAATTGCTCTTTTTGCCGGACTCTATCCGGCTCATTATGTCACTTCTTTTCCTCCTGCATTGGTCCTGAAAGGTAATTTCGGACTTTCTCCCAAAGGACGCTTTTTAAGAAACGGACTGATCTGTTTTCAGTTTGTTTCCTCTTTTGGCCTGATAATTGCTGCTGCCTTTATGGTGTTGCAAAATCATTTTATGCAAAACACCCCCCTGGGATATGATTCTGACCATCTGCTGGTGGCTACCATCAACGACAAGGTCAATACCAACCGGGATGCGCTGGCAAATGAAATAAAATCTGTCGCCGGTGTAAAAGATGTAGCTTATTCCCAGTTCCTGCTTTCCAGTAGTGACCAGTATATGGGGTGGGGAAGAGAATTCCGGGATAGTTACATCAATTTTCAATGTCTGCCTGTCTTGCCCAATTTCCTGGATGTGATGGGTATCGAGGTACAGGAAGGCCGGAATTTCCGGGAAGACGACCGGTTAACAGCCCACGGTGCATTGATCTTTAATGAAGAGGCCCGCCGGAAATATGATCTTGAATTAGGGGAACGGATCAATGAGATGGAAATTATCGGGTTTATATACGATATAAAGTTTGCCTCTTTCCGTCAGGAAATGTCTCCCATGGCTTTCTTTGTATGGGGTACCCGGAATTGGGGAGATTATTACCAGACCCTCTATGTGCAGATGGAACCCCATGCCAACTACCGGGAGATCATGCGGCATGTCCGGAGTACGTTGGATAGCTTCGATCCGGGTTATCCGTTTACTGTGCGCTTCTTTGATGAAGTGTTGCAAAAACTGTATGAAAAAGAAGGGCGTATTACCCTGCTTATTACCCTGTTTAGTCTCGTAGCTATCTTTATTTCTATTGTAGGTGTCTTTGGGCTCGTGATTTTTGAGAGCCAGTATAAACTTAAAGAGATTGGCCTGCGTAAGGTGATGGGGTCCACGACTACGGAGATCCTGATATTGTTTAACAAAATCTATATCCGGATCCTGATTGGCTGTTTTGTAGTCGCTGCCCCGGTCGCTTATCTGTTAGTCACGAACTGGCTGGAAAACTTTGCCTACCGTACGCCTTTACACTGGTGGGTGTTTGCCGGTGCCTTCCTGGCTATTAGTCTGCTGACGATCCTGACAGTCACCTTCCAGAACCGTCGAGCAGCTTACACCAACCCGGTGGAAAGTATAAAGGCAGAATAAAGGAGTGTCCGGTACACTACTCTTTTTGCTGCCATGCAATAGTATTCTTGTCTGAAAAAAGCCTGTTTACACCCTAAAATAGTGTTGGCCGGTTGTAAGAATACTATTGCATAAAAAAAGTGAATCGTAAACCGGCCTTAGCCAACATATACCGTGGGTTAATTATTTAAAATTTGAATGATATGAGAGCAGGCACTCATATTTTCTCTACCTTTGAATTCAAAATAATTAATCAAATTTAAGAAACATGTGGAAAACTATCGTATATACTTTGATTTTATCAGGGTGTATAGCATGTCAGAAAAATCAAATGAAGACAACATTTAACAGGGATGCCATCCCGCCGGTGGCAGAAAAGAAAGAGCATCTGCGGACGATTCACGGTGACACGGTTAATGATCCTTATTACTGGATGTACGATTATTTCGGCAAAGGACCGGACAGTGACCAGGTAATTGCTTATCTGGAGCAGGAAAATGCTTATCTGGATGCTGTTATGAGCGAAACAACTGCTTTACAGGATAAATTGTTTGCTGAAATGAGAGGCCGTATCAAAGAAGCGGATGAAAGTGTTCCTTATTTCAAAAACGGTTATTATTATTATACCCGGACAGAAGAGGGCAAAGAGTATTATAAGTTCTGCCGCAGAAAAGGAAGTATGGATGCTCCGGAAGAGATGCTGATGGATGTAGACCAGATGGCGGAAGGATATGCTTATTATGCTGCCCGCGGGTTTGTGATCAGTGAGGATAATAAACTGATGGCATTCGGAGTGGATACCGTGAGCCGCCGCCAGTACTCCATTTATGTAAAGAATCTGGAAACAGGAGAGATCTACCCGGAAGAGATACCCAATACTACCGGTGTCGCTGTATGGGCTGCGGATAATAAGACATTTTTCTATACCTCCCAGAATACGGCTACGCTACTGACTGAAAAAGTGTGGCGCCATACCTTAGGGACACCTGTAGAGAAGGATGTATTGGTGTACGAAGAAACAGATAACAGTAACTATATCGGAGCCTACAAGAGCCAAAACGGGAAATACATTATTATTTATTCATCGGCTACCCTTTCTTCGGAAATGTTCTATATCAAGGCAGATAAACCAACAGATGCCTTCCGTTCTTTCCAGCCCCGTGTGAAAGATGTCCTTTATAATATTGTTCCGCTGGAAGACCGCTTCCTGGTCCTGACCAATAAAGACGCGATTAATTTTCAGATCATGGAAACGCCTCTGGACCAGACCGGTGTAAATAACTGGAAAGAATATATCGGGCACCGGAGTGATGTATTGGTGGAAGATATTACTGAGTTTAAAGATTTCATTGTGATTGAAGAACGCAAAGAAGGGCTGGTGCAGCTACGGATTCGCTCTCTGGCGGACGGGACAGAGCATTATCTGGATTTTGGTGAACCTACTTACACAGCTTATACCGCCGGTAATCCGGAATATAATTCCACCAAAGTACGTTATGGATATACTTCCCTGACCACGCCATCGTCAACCTATGATTATGACATGGTGACCCACGAGAAAACCCTCCTGAAAGAGCGGGAAATTGTAGGAGGTTATAACAAAGAGGATTACCAGGCCGAACGGTTATATGCAACAGCTAAAGACGGTACTAAAATACCTGTTTCGATGGTCTATAAAAAGGGGATGAAGAAAGATGGGACTGCTCCGCTGTGGTTATATGGATATGGCAGCTATGGAGCAAGTATGGATGCATCCTTCAGTAGTAACCGCCTCAGTATGCTGGATAGAGGATTTATATATGCGATCGCACATATCCGGGGAGGACAGGAAATGGGCCGGCAATGGTATGAAGATGGTAAACTACTTAAAAAGATCAATACGTTTACAGACTTTATTGATTGTGCCGAATACCTGATTGCTGAGAAGTATACATCCGCTGATCACCTCTATGCTTCAGGAGGGAGTGCCGGCGGATTGCTGATGGGTGCGGTGGTTAATATGGCGCCTGACTTGTGGAAAGGAGTCATTGCGGATGTGCCGTTTGTAGATGTGGTAAACACGATGCTGGACGAAGATATCCCTTTAACGACCAATGAGTTCGATGAATGGGGAAATCCAAAAGATCCGGAATATTATAACTATATTAAAAGTTACAGTCCGTACGAAAATATTGAGCGGAAGGACTGTCCGAACCTGCTTGTAACAACCGGTCTGCATGATAGCCAGGTACAGTATTTTGAACCGGCTAAGTGGGTGGCTAAAATGCGGGATATGAAAACGGATGATAATATACTGTTGCTCAAAACCAATATGGACTTCGGACATGGAGGAGCCAGTGGCCGGTTTGATTACCTGAAAGAGATCGCATTGGAGTATACATTTTTCCTGCACCTTGAGGTGATTGATAAATAAAATTCTTATAAATAAAAATCAAGAACCCACTATGTTCCCCGGCTTGAGCGGGCACCCCATAAAAACAGGCTTTTTCGATATCTTATAACTATGGTCTGTTCCTTTGC
>JAJQES010000484.1 GCA_021201565.1 Tannerellaceae bacterium | reverse complement strand
GAGTACGAAGTTGGTGATGTCCACGATGTTGTTGATGGGACGCAGGCCGATCACAGTGAGGTAGTTTTTCAGCCAATCCGGGCTTTCAGTTACGGTGACTCCTTTGATGGTGACACCGGTATAACGGGGACAGCCTTCGGTATTTTCGACGGTTACTTCGATGGCTGGTGAAGGGTTGTCGATCCGGAAGCTGTCTACTGCCGGCCGTTTCAGGGTGGCTGGTTTGCCGTTCTGTTTGAGATAAGCGGCCAGGTCACGGGCTACGCCGAAGTGTGAGGTGGCATCTACCCGGTTGGGGGTGATGTCTACTTCAAGTACATAGTCACTTTTTATATTGTAATAGTCTTTGGCCAGTGTTCCTACGGCTGCATCTTCCGGCAGTACTATGATACCGGCATGGCTGTTCCCGATACCGATTTCGTCTTCTGCGCAGATCATCCCGTTGGATTCTACACCACGGATTTTAGAACGTTTGATGGTGACGGTTTCTTCTCCGAAGTAGAGTTTGGTACCATTGACGGCTACGACTACCTTTTGTCCGGCTGCTACATTGGGGGCTCCGCAGACAATCTGCAACGGCTCGCCGCTGCCTGTGTTGACAGTGGTGATGTGCAGGTGGTCGGAATTAGGGTGTGCTTCACAGGTCAACACTTCACCGATCACGAGTCCTTCGAGTCCTCCCCTGATGGTTTGTACTTCTTCTACGCTACCGGTTTCGAGACCGATGGATGTCAACGCCGCGGCGACTTCATCCGGTTGTAAATCAAAGTCAAGATAGCTCTTGAGCCAGTTGTAAGATATATTCATCGTTCCTATACTTATTTTTAGTAGTTGGTAGTTAGTAGCTGTTAGTTAGTAGATTCCGGTTGTGCAAAACCGGTTACCCGAACTATCTTTTACTAACTTTTAGCAGTGGAAAACTGCGCGCCAAAGGTAATAAGAATTCTTCAAACGGCTATAAAAATCGGACGAATATGACTATCTTTGCGAGCCCTTTTACAAAGTGAAAGGGGAATCGTGAAAAGAAAAAAATACATTGTCAATTGTCAATTGTCAATTGTCAATTTAAAAAGTAGTTGTATGCGGATTGATATATTGACTGTATTGCCGGAGATGATTGATGGGATGATCAATTGTTCAATTGTGAAGCGGGCCCGGGATAAGGGGCTGGTGGAGATTTACCTTCATAACCTGCGGGATTATACGACGGACAAGTGGCGCCGGGTGGATGATTATCCGTTTGGCGGTGAGGCGGGTATGGTGATGCAGATTGAACCGGTGGACCGGGCGATCGGTGCCCTGAAAGCGCAACGGACGTATGACGAGGTGATTTATACGTCACCGGACGGGGAGACCCTGAACCAGCCGATGGCGAACCAGATGTCGATGCTGGAAAATCTGATTATCCTGTGTGGCCATTATAAGGGGGTGGACTACCGCATCCGGGAGCACCTGATTACGCGTGAGATTTCGATCGGGGATTATGTGCTGACGGGGGGTGAACTGGCGGCGGCGGTGATCACGGATGCAGTAGTGCGACTGATTCCGGGTGCGATTGGGGACGAACAGAGTGCGCTGTCGGATTCGTTCCAGGATAACCTGCTGGCACCTCCGGTATATACGCGCCCGGCTGACTATCAGGGTTGGAAGGTGCCGGAGATTCTCCTGTCGGGACACCAACGGAAGATCGATGAGTGGAAACTGCAACAGGCCCAGGAGCGTACAGAACGGTTGAGGCCGGATTTGCTGGATTCCGGAGAGTAAATGTTCCCCGCGCAGGCGGGGATCGCAGAGGAACAGACTTGGGTTACAATATTAAAGAGTAATAAAACCTGCTCTAATGCGGTCCCCGCCTGCGCGGGGAACTATGACAGTGGATGGACATAAAAAAATCCTGTCCGGTAAACGGGCAGGATTTTCTTTATCTTTTTTCTTTCTTAATTGGGGTTAAACTGGTAATCCAGATTGATGATGTAATCATTGCTTTCTACTACCTCCCCTTCATTGTAGATGTTCTCCGTGATTTTTACCTGGGTCACATATCCGACGGAGTTGATGGAGTGGTCGAAGATGTATTCGCCTAATTTTCCGCTGTCCCGTCCCCTGTACCATTTGGCGGATTTGAGCAGGTTGTTGTTGTTTCTGCCTAACAGGAAGTTGATGGGCAGGAAGTTTTCTTCTCCGATAAATCCGCCATCAAAATACCCATCTTCCAGATTGGTATCTGTCAGGATCCGGAACGGATAGTTCTCCGGATGCTTTTCATCGGTATACTCGAACTCAATGTAGTTGTTTCCGGCTTTGTACTCGGTAATGTTGGAGTTGGACCAGGTGAACGCATGGTCTATCGCGGAGGTGAAAGATTTTAATTCTCCGTCAATGATACGGCTCCAGGTCATTTGTGTCCAGTTCCAGTAATTCCCGCTGTATTTATATTCAAATTTCTCATATACGTAGCTTCCTCCGGGCACTTCGGGACTCTGTTTCTCCAGGGTGTACCGGGTGATTCTGTCTCCGGAAAGTGTATAGGAGGTTGTTATTTTCTGGTCGTTGTTGATCACATAGATTTCGTTGGACTGTGTTCGGTAATAATTGATGCCATCCCGGTGAGTAATCTGATTCAGGCTTCCGTCTTCTATATTGTAAATGACAGACATCGTGAATGCTATACTTCCGTTTTTAGTACAGGTGATATTGGTTACTTTGTAGGGTTCGGGTTGTACCGGGTCATCGTTTTTGCTACATGCGGTAGCGAACAGTGCGAATGCTACAAGAGCGAAAGCGTACTTTTTCATATTCTATTCTGTTTGTTAGTATGAATTAGATGCGGACTCAAAGATAGTACTTTTTTACCGTCTGACGGGAATTCTGAAGGCTTCAGATTCTCCCCAATTCAGCTTTGTTGAGTCACTATTGAAACTTTTTGCATATTTTATCCGTACGAACAGGCTATCGTCCTCTGCATATTGGGCAAAGGTAGATACCAGGTCTCCTACCGGAAAGGCATTGACGTCTCTATGTGTGTTCCGGGGTTGCCGGACAGTGCCTTCGCCGGGGAATTTTTCTACCCGCAGGAACATTTCACACACATACCCATGAACTACATTATAATTTTTCTGAAGGGTTGTGTCTTCCAGTATGGTTTGATTGGGTGTGAAAGAGAGGTCAAACGAACGTACCGGCAACAGGGAATCAGGCAGGGACAGGTTGGTGTACAGGAACAATTGGTTACGTACACACCCATACCGGCTTTCCATAGAACTGATGATCCATTCGTTGGGCAATACGGTCGCTGTATCTGTTAACTGGTTTCCGGTGCTCCACCGGGGAACGGTGGTAGGGGTAGTCGTCAGTGTAACGGTATAGTACCCGCCGTCCACACTGTTTGTATGGTCCTGTTCGGAAAGGTCTACCTTGTAACTGATCAACGCACATTCGCCGGCCCCGAAATTCAGGGAACTACTGGTAGAGGGAAGTACCCTTTCGGTGTCTTTAATATAAAAGAATATTTCCTCGTCTTCAATACCTGCTACGGCTGGTTGTAATCCCAGTTCAATCACATGTCCCCCTTCCCCCAGGCAGGAGGTAAAAAGTAAGATTCCGGTAAAGATTGAGGATATAAAAGTCAATTTCTTCATGTTCTCAAAATGAAAAGCACCAAATTGTTGGTCATTATTATTTGCAAAGGTAAAAAAAGAAAGAGAAAGTCATCCGCTTGCTCCGTGATATTTAGTTATTGATCGTTACTTTTTGTTTAATGGGCTGTAAGATAAATCATTGTTTTTTAATTGAGAAAAGTTACCTGTTAATAAAAAGGCTACCCATTCAGATGAGTAGCCTTTTTTATTATCATAAGAAAATTTCTTAATTATTTCCTACATACACAGCCAGGTAATCATATTCAGAATTAACTCTCATACCAGCCCATTCAATTTCTCCTGTTTCTTCATCAATACTTTTCGCATATTTCAGACGAATTCCAAAAGAGGTATTGGAAGACTCTTTTTCTTTCTCAAGAACTCGGTTATAATCGCTGCTCTTTCCAAACGGAACAGCATAGTACAGTTCTTCCGAAGCCTCGGTGGTGCTTGAAGATGCATCTACAATGGTACGTATGTAGAAGTCATACACCCGTATTTTCTCACTATTATGAGTAACTTCTTCTGGTATTTGATTGGGATTAAAATACAGTCGGTTGCGAATATCGCTGTCTTTGGGGGCTTTCACTCCAAGCCCAATAAACAAGGTA
Source organism: Tannerellaceae bacterium (assembly GCA_021201565.1). Taxonomy (GTDB): domain Bacteria; phylum Bacteroidota; class Bacteroidia; order Bacteroidales; family Tannerellaceae; genus UBA4116. Next base: position 2,925 of record JAJQES010000484.1, on the reverse strand, counting down.
CTATTTACCCAACTGATAAGAGATTCCGCACTTACCACTCCTTCATTATATATGGGCTCCATATCTTCTTCGTTTTCTGAAGAATAGGAAATATTCAAGGCATCAATCGTGTCGTATATCTGTACTGAACCGGCACTGTAATATCCTTTTGTGGCTACATCTGCATTATATTCATTATCCAAATCGACCAGGACTTGTGCAATTACATATTCAGGCTCAAAAGAAGATGAATTAACAGCTACAGGAAAGTAGTAATCATTATAATAAAGAACTCTTTGGCCAGCATAGTTATTACCATGAAAATCTATTACTCCACATCCGTATTCGTTTATTTCGTTTTTTCCATCACTCATACAGGAGGACATCATCATCGCCAGTGCAACAAAGCTTGCTGCTACATAAAATTTAATCTTTTTCATTTCTCGTATTTGTTTTTAATATGATATTTAATTAGTTAGAATCCAAATCGCAGACCGAAGTTAAGACTTACGTTGAAGGGTTTTTCCGAACGTATGGTTTCTATTTCACTTCCATTATCAAAATAATAGGCGGCGCCTACTTCGGCAAAGGCGTTGACATAGCGGATGACAGGGTAACTGATCCCAGCCCGTCCGTTGACTGACCAGAAAAGTCGCTTAATCCGTATGTGTTCATGGGTCGTACTCAGCAGTTCATCTTCACTATAGCGTTGAATCCGGTTATTTCCGGCTACGTTCAGTTCCGGCATAAATCCGGCGGCGGCGTAGAGTTGGAAATCGTTCCATTCAGCTATCCTGTAAGAGATGGACACAGGGATTCCGATAAAATGCAGGCGGCGGCGTACTTTGTCACCGTACATAGCCTGATGCTCAAAATCGGTTGTCAGCATGGTATATGAGAGTCCGCTCAGGATGGCCCAGCGGTTGTTCAGCGCATAGCTGGCGGACAATCCGATCGAAACGGGTGTTTTATGTTTAATCTCCGTACTTAAATCAGCATCAGTCATGGCAGCGGTATTCACATACAGGAGTTGTTTGTCCTCCCGGTAGCCGGCTGAATGCTGTACCAGTGTATTAAAACTATTATTAGCGGAAGCAGTCATGCTTCCTCCTCCCATCCCAAAGCCCCAGCGGCGGGTTTTCTCTTTTGGAGTGGTTACCGGCTGTGCGTCTGCCAACAGGGTGGTGTTGGATTGGGTAGGGGTTATAACAGGTCGTTCTGTTTTGTCAGTTTTCTCTGTTTCTGTTTTGTCTGCAGGGGCTGTAACAAATTGCTGATGCTCTTCGGCTTGTACCGGGTCAACATCCGTAACAGGGACGTCGCGGCTCATCCCTCTTTCTGCGGAGGTGGTCCGCGCAGAAGCGATATGCGTAGTAGTGGCAGATACCACGACAGGATCACTTGTTTCGCGGATGGTGGTTGAGGCCGGAACCGGGGCGGACTGGCCGGTTTCTTCTTCCGGTGCGTCTGCTACAACCAGGTTCGTGTGTTGAACAATATGATGGGATGCGTCAGGTTGCCGGTCGGCCAGGAAGAGCAGGCCGGAAGACACGACAAGGGCGGCGACTGCTGCGGCAGACCAGTAGAGCACCCTGCGACGGAAGGTATGGACTACCGGTTGGGGTTCCGGCAATCTGCCTGCGATCATTTCCCAATCTCCGGGGGTTGTTTCCTCCTCGTGATTGTAGAGCTTATCGCGGAACAGGTCCTCCAGTATGTCTCTCTCTTCTTTCTTCATGAATATAATTCATTAATCCTTTTTTGTAACAATTGTTTCGCCCGTGTGAACTGGGAACGGGAGGTACTCTCTGTGATATTCATCATGTCACCAATCTCTTTGTGAGAAAAGCCTTCGATGGCGTACAGGTTAAATACAGTCCGGAACCCATGGGGTAATTCCTGCACCAGCTGCATCAGTTCGGCAGCTGAGATGTCTGATATGGCAGAACTACCGGTATGGACCAGTTCGGCTGTATTCTCCAGCCCCGCAGCTTCACGTAACACATCATTTTTACGTAAATGCTCGAGCGCACAATTGACAAAGATCTTTCGCATCCACCCTTCGAATGAGCCGGAACCTGAGTAAGAATCCATACTGGTGAAGATCTTTACGAATCCTTCCTGTAAAATATCGCGGGCTGTTTCCCTGTCGTTTATATATCGCAAACAGACAGCCATCATTCTACGGGAATACGTCTCGTAAAGCGCTTTCTGAGCCAGTCTTTCTCCTTTTTTACAACGTTCTATGAGTTGTGTCTCACTCATCCGGTTTCATATCGTAAGACTCTTTCGAGGGCTTACATTGGTTTAGATGTTATTTGTATTAAATATGCTGCACCGGTTTCCTCTTTTTTTCAAAAGAAAACACGAAAAGAGAGAACTTGTTTATCTGCTTGTCCTTTCTTTCCGTGTCTCTGATACCTTTTTTTCAGAGAACCGTTTTACAAAGATATAACGGTTTTATGAAAAAATGCGTTAATGTTGGTGTCCTTCGCAACAATTTTTACTTTCCGCCCCCTCTTTGGCAGCGCAACCATCGCCTGCACCGCAGCATCCCTCTTCACCTACGGGCGTAGCTTCCATGCCGATCTTTTTGAAAGCGGACGCCAGGGTTCCCGGACAGGTCTTGTCGGTTTTGTAGGTAACAGTGGCGGTACGGGTAGCCAGATCGCAGGTGAGATCCGTCACCCCTTTTTCAAAAGCAATGTTTTTTTCAATCTTTTTCACACAATTGTTGCAGTCCATACCCTCCACCTGGAAGGTAACCGTTTCTTTGCCTTTACTTTTTTTGTCATTTTTCGCATACATAGCTGTCAGGCTAAACAGCATACAGAACAAAATTACTACTGATCGTTTCATACTCTCGTGTTTTATAAAGTAAATATTATATTTATTTTAGTAGTTAGTAGTTGGTAGTTAGTAGTTTGTAGAATACTCGCTTTGCTC
>JAJQES010000120.1 GCA_021201565.1 Tannerellaceae bacterium | reverse complement strand
GAGTAGTTAGTAGTTAGTAGTTAGTAGAACACTCACTTCGTTCGTTTAGTAGGGACTCGCTTTGCTCGTTTTATTATTTCATTTCTTATATTTCTACTAAGTGAGCAAAGCGAACGTACTACTTACTACCAACTACTAACTACTTTCAGTAAGCCATGCAATGGCTTACTGGCCATAATACGCGTTCGGACCGTGTTTGCGGTTGAAGTGTTTGGTGACCAGGTGTTCGTTCATGGTGAGTAGCGGATTAATCCCGAGGGAGATATACGCCATCTTAGCCACCTGCTCCATGACAACTGCATTGTGTACAGCATCATCCGCATGTTTCCCCCAACTGAAAGGTCCGTGGTTTTCTACCAGGACACCTGGTATATGTACCGGGTTGAGTTCCCGGAAACGTTCCACAATTACATGCCCGGTCTCTTTTTCATATTCACCTTCTATCTCCTGTTGAGTCATCTGACGGGTACAGGGAATGGCCTGGCTAAAATAATCCGCATGGGTGGTACCGATACTGGGAATGTCTTTACCGGCCTGTGCCCAGGCGGTAGCATACGTAGAATGCGTGTGAACAATTCCCCCGATTTCAGGAAACGCTTTATATAAAACAAGATGAGTCGGAGTATCTGATGAGGGCTTCAAAGTTCCTTCCACACTATTTCCTTCCAGATCCAGGACCACCATATCTTCCGCTTTCATCTCATCATAGGAAACGCCTGAGGGCTTGATCACGACCCATCCGTTTTCCCGGTCAATGGCACTTACATTCCCCCAGGTAAAAATGACCAGTCCATGTTTTACAAGGTCCAGATTTGCTTTAAAAACTTTCTCTTTTAACTCTTCTAACATAATCTGTTGTAATTTAGTGGTTTATTTGTCTTTTCATTCGTCTTTCTCTTTTGTAAGAGAATAAGTGTAAGTAATACGGTGTAAATGTAACACTTTATTGATATAGATATACAAAAAAAGCTATGTTATAGAACATAGCTTTATAAATTATTTCCTGGTAAAGAGTTGAGAATGAAACTTCTTTTCAATAGTTACAACGAAAAGTAGAATCCGTCCTGCAGGAGTTTATCGTATTTTTCTTTATTGAACATATAGTAGAATGCGCCCCGTTTGGAAGAGGCTTTGTCTTTTTCTTCCAGTTTTTCCAGGATATCCATGGAGTTTAGTTTTTTCCGGAAGTTACGTTTGTCTAAAGGCATCTGGTAGATCGCTTCATACAGATTCTGTAATTGAGGTAGAGTGAATTTTTCCGGAAGCAGGTTGAAACCAACCGGACGCGTGGCTGCGATCCGTCTCAGCCGGGTCATCGTGTCTTGTACCATTTGGGTGTGGTCAAAGATCAGTTCCGGGAGTTCGGTGAGCCTGGTCCATTTAGCATTATACTCTTCCAGCAGGTCATCATTGAAGTCGCTCATGTTTACCAACGCATAGTAAGCTATGGAGATGACCCGTTCTCCCAGATCACGGGTAACATCTCCATACGCTCCTACCTGTTCCATAAATACATTATCTATCCCGGTACAATCCGTAAGTACACGGGAAGCCGCTTCGTTCAAACTTTCACCGGATTTCACAAATCCTCCCATAAGTGACCATTGGCCTTTCATAGGTTCAAACGTTCGTTTATACACTAAAACGTTGAGTTCGTTATTGTTAAATCCTAAAATGATACAATCTACAGAAACGTAAAATTTAACTTCGTTTTGATAAAAAGCGGCAGACATAATTTATGTATGATTAGTAATATTACAATAGTTTATTAAGCAAGTTTACGGGCACCGTCACTGATAACGACCTCATATAATTTAGGCTCACGGCCGTATTTTTCCTGATATTTAGCGAAAGCTGTCTTAACGAAATTCTCATACAACTCCTCTTTTACCAGATTGATCGTACAACCTCCGAAGCCACCACCCATAACACGTGAACCGGTTACACCGCATTCTTTGGCAATGTCATTCAGGTAGTCAAGCTCTTCGCAGCTTACTTCATACAGTTTGCTCATACCGTGGTGAGTTCCGTACATTCTGTCACCCACTGTTTCGTAATCCCCTTTTTCAAGGGCATCACACACGTCCATGACACGTTGTACTTCTTCAATCACATATTCCGCGCGCATATAATCTTCTGCGCTCACATCGCCTTTTACTTCGTTGAGCATCTCCAGGGTTGCGTCACGCAGGAATTCTACTTCCGGATGGTTCCGGCGGATTGCGGCAGCTACCGTTTCGCACGATTGACGGCGTTTGTTGTAAGCCGAAGAAGCCAATTCGTGTTTTACCACTGAATCCAGCAACACCAATTTGTATCCCTTTGGATTAAACGGATAATATTTGTATTCCAGGGAACGGCAATCCAGCAGCATCAGGCTTCCTTCTTTACCGAATACGGAAGCAAACTGGTCCATAATACCGCATTTTACACCGCAATAGTTATGCTCAGTAGCCTGGCCGATTTTTGCCAGTTCAAATTTATCGATGTTTAAAGAGAACAGATCATTCAGTGCGAACGCGTATGTACTTTCCAGTGCTGCGGAGGAAGACATACCGGCTCCTAACGGAACATCGCCGGAGAAAGCAGTATCAAATCCTGAGATCTGTCCACCCCGTTTAATGATTTCGCGGCATACACCGAAAATATAACGGGCCCAGCTTGCTGCCGGAGCATCATCTTCATTTAAACCGAATTCAGCCGATTCATCCAGGTCAATTGCATACGCACGGACTTTACCGGTTCCGTTCAGGCGGATCTCAGCGACCATTCCTTTGTCAATAGCTCCCGGGAAAACAAATCCACCATTATAGTCAGTATGTTCACCAATCAGGTTAATACGGCCCGGAGACGCATATACTGTTCCGGTTGCTCCGTCAAAATGTTCAGCAAATTTTTCTCTTACAATTTCTACATTCATGATACATTAAGCTTAAAAGGTTTTATAAATCAGGAAGAGATTGTCTGATGGTTGTGCTGATCAGACAATCTCTTTTAATTTCATTTATTGAAATGTTGTTTTTTAGTCAACAGGAATATCTTTGTTCACATTCTTGCTACCGATCAATGCATAATATAACAGGTAAGCCAAGCTTAAGAACGGAACCCAGTAAGAAGTCAGATAACCGGCGTTATCAGCCACTGCATTCTGGATCAGCGGGAAAATACCTCCACCACAAACAAGCATCATAAAGATACCGGAGGCAGACGCTACATATTTGCCTAAGCCTTCAACTGCCAGGTTGAAAATACCACCCCACATAATAGATGTACACAATCCGCACAGTACAAGGAAGATCGCATTAATGGGTACTTCTGTCATACCGATGGAAATAGACGGGTCTGTCTGGACAACAGGCATACTCATGGTGGTGGTTACCGGCGAGAAGATGGCGGCGGCTACTAATAACATACCGACGCCCGACGCCAGGGTAAGCATGGTTTTACTGGAGACTTTTCCTCCGATAGAAGCGCCCACAAAACGTCCGACCAACATCAGGAACCAGTAGGTTCCGGCTACGACACCGGCAGAGGCGGCCCCTCCGGCTACACCGGTGGAAGGATCTGAAAGGAATAACATTAAGGTGCCCGGAATACCGATCTCAACCCCTACATATACACCAATCGCAATGGCTCCTAACGTAAAATGACGGAAAGACCATGCGCTGTATTTAGAGTCTTTGATCGCTGTGTCTGTTTTGGTAATATGCGGTTCCGGTATACTTACAAAATTAAGAACGATCCCTACCAGGGCAAAGATACCCATGGCCATAAACATAACAGGATAGATGTCCGTAATATTGGCTTTTGCCACTTCACCTACCAAAGCACCTACCAGAATCGGAACTAACGTACCCATCAATGAGTTGAAAGATCCACCAATCTGGATTAACTGGTTTCCTTTGTTTCCACCGCCACCTAATGTGTTCAACATTGGGTTTACTACTGTATTCAACATACACATAGAGAAACCGGCAATAAACGCACCGATCAGATAGACAGCGAAGTTAGCAGCCACACCGGAAAGAACCTGGACACCTACTCCGGCAAATCCTACGGCAATTGCCAGCAGCGCGGTTTTCTTATATCCGATTTTTTCCAGTAATTTACCGGAAGGGATTCCCATCACAGCGTAAGCGGCAAAGTTGGCAAAGTTACCTAACATACCCAGGAAGTTTGATACTCCAAACTGGTTTTTAAGTACTACACCCATCGGTGCTGCCAGATTGGTTACAAATGAGATCATACCAAACAGTAAGATCATCATTAAAATAGGAATAGCGTAATTTTTTTGTTTAGTAGATTCCATTTCGATTGATTCTTTTTAATTTATGAATTGATTTGATTTTTAGTCGATTGAGAATTTATAGATCGTTTTGCTTTCAAATGTTTCGCCCGGACGAAGTACCGTGGAAGGATATTCCGGTTTGTTGGGGCTGTCGGGGAAATGTTGTGTTTCCAGGCAAAGAGCTGCCCTTGCCGGGTAACCTTTTCCGCTTTTACCGATACAATTTCCACTCATCCAGTTGCCGGTATATAACTGAACCCCCGGTTCGGTGGTAAATGTTTCCATGACAATCCCTGTTTTAGGGGAACGGCAACGGGCACAAAAGCCTAATGCTCCTTCTTCTTTATTCAGAATAAAGGTATGGTCATATCCTTTGCCGAAGATGAGTTGTTCAAAGTCCTCATCAATATCTTTGCCTACTTCCTTCGGAGTTCTGAAATCCATGGGCGTTCCTTCTACTTTCTCTTTAGGGCCGTAGGGGATAGCTGTATTGTCTGTGGGTAAGAAGTAATCCGCGTTAATTTCTAACAAATGGTCATATACGGAAGGATCTGTTTCTCCTGACAGGTTGAAATAGGAGTGGTTGGTCAGATTTAAAACCGTCGGTTTGTCAGTAGTGGCTTTATAGGAAATGATCAGTTCGTTGTCATCTGATAACTGAAAAGTCACTGTGGTGTCCAGGTTGCCCGGAAACCCTTCTTCACCGTCTTTGGATAGATAATGTAATTCAACCGTAGCGGCATCTGTCTGTTTTACATCCCATACCACTGAATTGAACCCTTTGATCCCACCATGAAGATTGTTGGGCCCGTTGTTAATGGCCAATTGGTCATACACGATCCCATCCAGTTCAAAACGTCCCTTAGCGATCCGGTTACCATACCGTCCGCAGGTAGCTCCGAAATAAGGCTCTTCCGTATGCAGATATTCGTCAATAGAACGATGGCCGGTAACAACATCTACAAGTTTCCCGTTTTTATCCGGTACTAACAGGGATACCACCCGGGCTCCGTAATTACTTATGGTTACTTCACACCCTTTACTATTTGTCAGAACAGACAACACAGTCTCTTTTCCATCCACAAGTTTATTGAATTTATCAATTGATAAACCTGATACCGTTTGTTCGTTTTTCATGTATTTATTGTTATGAAATATCAAAATTGACTGTAAAATTAGTCTGTTCTTTCTATAATAGGGTTACCAAAATGATGTTTTATAGCATGATTCCGGAACGTTATTCTTTTTTTTGCCAAATTTCCCATCCGGCAAACGCCTGCAAAAGAAGCATTTCTAATCCGTTCTTTACATTTGCTCCCTTCTCTTTCCCCTTTTTCATAAACAGGGTTTCGTCCGGATTATAGAGCAGGTCATAGAGCAAATGGTCAGGAGTGATGTATTCATAAGGTATATCAGGACAGGAGTTTATGTGCGGATGCATCCCGAGGGGAGTCGTATTGACAATCACTTTGTATTTGTCCATTGTGTCCGCTGTGATTTCATTATATATAATATTGAATTCGCCCGGAGTCCGGGATACATATACCGGATCAATCCCTAATTGTTTTAATCCGTGAAATACCGCTTTGGACGCTCCGCCTGTTCCCAGGATCAGGGCTTTTGTATGGTGTTCTTTCAATTGCGGTTCGATCGATTCTTTAAAACCGATAATATCGGAATTATATCCTTTTAGTTTGGTTTTGCCGAAAAGACCCTTTTTGAATTTGATCACGTTGACCGCGCCGATCTGCTTTGCGTCTTCGTCAAGCTCATCCAGCAAAGGTATGACCTGTGTTTTATAAGGAAGGGTCACATTCAGCCCCCGCAGATCAGGGTTTTCTTTTAAAATGGTTTTTAGTTCTTTAATATCCGGAATCTCAAAGTTTACATATTCCGCGTCAATCCCTTCCGCTTCAAATTTCTGGTTAAAATAGTTTCTTGAAAATGAATGTCCTAAAGGGAAACCAAGTAATCCATATTTTTCCATAACTCTTTACTTTATTGTTTTTCACCGGTATACATACTACATATACCGGACGTGTAGGTTTTAAAAGCTGTGTTAGTGAACCCGGCGGCATCCAGTAATCCGGTCATCTCTTCCCCTTGTGGAAAAGCCCGGATGGAGTCGGGTAAATAATTGTATGCGGCTTTGTCTTTCGACAGCAACCATCCCCAGAAAGGAATGTATGTGTTAGAATAAAAACGGTATAGTTGTTTCATCGGGAATCTCTGCGGATTGGAAAACTCCAGGATCATCAGATGGCCGCCGGGTTTTAGGACCCGGTAGATTTCCGCCAGCCCCTGCCGGATATTTTCAAAATTCCGGATCCCGAAGGCGATGGTTGCCGCATCAAATGAGTTGTCCGGGAAAGTTAGCGCCAGACAATCCTGTTGTTCAAACCGGACCTGTTCCTGTATCCCCTTTTTTTGTGTTTTTTGCCGGGCCACTTCCAGCATCCCTTCCGATAGATCTATCCCTGTAATCTGTGCGCTGTTGAACGCGCGGTGCAGGGAGATCGCCAGATCGCCCGTACCGGTAGCAATATCAATGATGTCGGCCGGAGCAAACGGTTTGAGATAACTAATCCCTTTTTTCCTCCAGTAGATATCAATCCCAAAAGATAAAATATGGTTCAGATGATCATACGTGCCGGCAATCGAATCAAACATCTGTTCGATCTGCTCGCCTTTACTCTCTTCATCGTTATAAGGAAGGATTACCTCAGATCCAAACCCAAGCCCCTCCCGGCCTCCCCCAAGGGGAGGAGAAAGAGGATCTTGTATGTTATCTTTTTCTGTTTCCATATTTAATTAATAAAAGTTGCTTTGCTGGCGCGGATTTTCAAATCCGTGTCTAAACACTAGCTTGGTAGGGCCACGGATTTGAAAATCCGCGCCAGCGAAGGGAAGAAAGAATTACCG
>JAJQES010000298.1 GCA_021201565.1 Tannerellaceae bacterium | reverse complement strand
ATCTATTCATGTTCATTGCAATGGCAGCCGTTGCCTTGACCGGTTGTAACAAAGACGACAACGGAGAAAAAGCTGTCGAAGAGGATGAAATCCAATTTTATCTGAAAATTACTCAGGAAAACGATGGGACGAAAGCCGATGCCGGACAGGTAGCAGATGGTACTACCGTTAACTTTACAGAAGGAGCTATTTTCTTTGCAGATGCAGCCGATAATTTTGTAAGATTTGTACGAATTACAAACAACCTTGTAACTGGTACAGTTTCTGCGGCTGAACTTGAAAAAGGGTATCTGTTTAATGGAATTTCCAACATCGCTACAAGAGTATATGTAGTAGGTGGATATGATTTTTCCGGACATACCTCTATTGCAAATAAAGCAGTTTTAGATGCTATTACAGTAAATCTTCAAGAGCAATCTGATGCTACATTCGGAGTATCCAACGCAAGTCTTATCGGTTCGGGAGCCATTGTTCCGGTTGGAACAGGCAGCATAGACCCATCTGTTCCCGGTTTCAATTCCGGTGACTATGCAAATGCAACCCATGAAGCTTACATAGAAGTAAGCCCACTAATTGCCCGCTGGGAAATTGAATCGGTAGGAACCAAAACAGGTGCAGATATTGATGACGGATGGATTCTGGAAGGTATTTATATTGATAACTTCTATTACACATCTACCTTATTCGCATCTTATAGCAATTGGAATGAATATGCATGGGGTGCCAAAGGTGACACCTACAATAAATATGACAGATTAAACAACTCTTCTAATTATTCCACCCCTGCCTGGAACCCTATTTTATTTGATGACGGAAGTTATGATTATTCTACTCAAACAGTAGATCCTAACCGTACACAGCTTGCAACAGCAGCATCAGGAAAAGTTTCTCCGGATAATGGAGCCTGGGCATACAATATATTCGCTGACGCAGGAAATGTTCCTAACATCGTGTTACATATATCCAATGTAAAGTCTACATCCACAGGTAACCTTCGTCCTAATCAAACAATGGATGATTTGGTAGGAGAACCTGGTTTTACACACAGCACGGGCGACTACGATGGAGTTGCATTCCTTACCGTTACCGGTTATAATCAAAATGGTTCTCCTGTAACCATAGAAGGTGGTCACATATATGTAATCAGCAACTTACTATTCGATGAAGACGATCTTCGCGATGAACCAAAAGGACCGGAAGATCCCGATGATCCGGATCCAAGTAAGAAATTTGATGTATTTGTACAGGTTAAACTTATGGAATGGAAAGCAGTTCCGGTAGAAGTTGAGTTCAACTAATATTTCATAAATAAATGCATGATAATCCGGGCTTTTAGTACCAACAAAAAGTCCGGGTTATTAAAAACATTACAGTTCAAATATCAGTAAATGAAAACCCAAAGAACGTATTTCTCTTTCCTATGGAGATTAACAACGCTATGCACAATAGCCTTGTTTACTGTATCGTGCGTAAAAGAAGATCTGGACGACTGTCCGGAAGAACTCGGGTATAATTTGATATTATATTTTGAGTATCTTGATTGGGAGGGTAATAACAGATATCCTTCCGGAAACGGTATCTATCCTGACGAAAGCGAAATTTTTGCTACACGTATACAAACGGTAGACGTTCTTCTGTACGACGCCAGCCAAAAATTTTACCGGTGGATCAACTGCGATAACATAATTATCAGCAGTGAACGGATGATACAGGTATTAGTAGATCCCGGTGAATATTATATCGTAGGATGGGCAAACAACTCCTCTCACCGGAACGATTATCAATCATTATTCCCATCCAAAACATTTAATGACAGCTATGTTTACCATTATGGAGAAAAAACCGCCGATCCTTTACATTATGCTCCCGATATGCGCGGAGTTCCGGTACGTTCACCGGAAGATATTGCTATGTACGGCGTTACTGTACAACCAAATGAAGTGACCGAGCATACTCTTTCATTTATGAGCGCTCACCGCACGCTGAATGTTTATCTGAGAGGTTTTGGTGAAGTGGATGAAGAAAACCAGGAAAATCCCGTGGTTACCGTTTCCAACCTTACCTCTTACTATGATAATTACCTGGGACGGGGAGTGGAAAATGTTCTTTTTACTGTTCAATCCACCCAGGAGATAATTTATAATCAGGCGATAGGAGATAGAGAAAACCTTGGATTCGCCTCGTTTTATATACCACATTTTGACCAGGAGAATAGTATTAAAATAAATATAACCCGTCCGGCGATGACAATAGGGTATGAGGAAATCGAAATACCCATGACTTATGTGCTGGAAAAATTAGAGCTTACTGTTGCAGACGGAGACGATCTGATCATTGACGTCCTGATTGAATACAATGGAACGTATGTCGAAGTAAAACTTCCTGAGTGGATCACTGATGAAGTAGACGGCAACTTTAACTAATCTTAAACTGGTGGAAGCATGATTTGTAAAGTAAACATATTCAATAGAAACCTGAATTTATTCATCGGGATCGTATTTTTCGTGTATAATTTTACGGCATGCGACACAGAAAAAATAAATCCGGAATCCGGTGAGACAGAGTATGTAGATATCCTCATTGCTCCAATTACTCCTACAGGAAATCTGGTTGATGATCCGAATTCTGTTACTGATCCGGATGAAATAGTAGCAGAGTTACGAATACTTGTATTTAACTCTTCTGACGAACTATTGGTATTGAACCAATATTACGATTTTACTTTACAGTTCGAAAATCCGGTAACATTCCGGATCAAAGCCGGGACGTATGATTTTATATTTATAGCGAATGAAAAAAGTGATGCTTTCCTAAGTACTCAATTAAACAATATGGTAGAGGAAACAACCACATTAACCGACTTCAATGGATATTCTTTTTCATCCGCCGCGTTTGACGCAAATAAAAACATTCCCATGTCTTCGGCCTGTTATGATATTATGATAGAGCCTACACTGGGGCTCAGCCAGGATGGTGGTATTACCTATAACATGCCCGATCAGTTAACCCCCTGGGAAGTAGAGATTGAACGGCTCGGTGTACGGGCGGATATTACCCTGCAAACTAAGTTTGCTACCGTAGCACAGGATTTCCAGGCACTCCAATTTGACAACATACCCGACAAAGTATATATCCTTTCACAGAATAAAAGCGGTACTATTCATTATAATAACGGTTCTTACGAAGCCACACCCCGAATTATAAATTTGAGTGAAGGCGATACGGGATATACATCCGGCATGGTTTTCAATAATACCACCAATAACTATGAATGGAAAAAGACCCGGGTTATTTTGCCTGAATCCATATTCCTGAACGAAACGAATACTTCCCAGGGAGTACAGATGACGGCAAAGTACAATACAGCGAGTGACCAGACAGCAACGCTTGGCCCGTTGGATAACTGTTCTGACTTAATAAACCACGGCTATAATCTGCCGAGAAACCATCACCTGACCGTCAACGGAACGTTCAATATAAATACAGACCTTACCCTGGATGTGAAAAGCTGGAAAATAGGCATCGATGAAGATATAAATATAGGACCGGTATACAAACTGTCGTTAAGCCAGAGCAGGTATGAGATAGTATATAACACAACCCCAACATTGACAATAACGACGGATTATCCGGGAGGGTGGACTGCCGAAGTTTCATCGGACGCTTTGTCTGTTATACCGAGTACTTTACTCGGGCTCTCACCCGGTTTGGGTACGGCGGGAACAACCAACGTTGTTCTGACCCGGGATCCCAGCTATAGAACTTCCGGTACGCTTTACATTCATATCACAGCGGGAAATATGACGGCAATTGTTTATGTCTTTTTGCAAGCCGCAGGTGGTTCTACATAAAAGTAAATTTATAGCATGAGAAATGAAATAACAATGATACGGTATATTACATTATTGCTAACGGCGACACTTATCTTTTTAAGCGGATGCACCGAAGAAGTGGTGGAATCGATAGGAAAAAATAACGGGCAAAGTATCTCGTTCGAATTTTTTGTTCCCGATGCCACGGAAACGACGCGGGCCACACCGGTACTTACCAATGAGAGCGCTATAGACGACGTATATGTATTTGTCTTTGAATCCGGCACTAACCAATTAGACCAGTGGGTCAAAGCTTCTATTACCACCTCGGCAAACATTACCACGGGAACGGTAACACTGAACGGGGTAACCCATCCTGCTTCACAACACAAATTAGTTTTCCTGGCTAATGTTGAAGATGAGATATTGTCAGCCGCCGGGAGCAGCATCATCATAGGTATGACTTATTCCGCGTTCGCATCCGTTCTGTCCACCGGCATCACTTCCATACAAACCACCGGGCCGGCAGCCTCGTTCCGCTTCCCGATGTGGGGAGAGTCAGGGGCCGTTACGCTATCCGGCGCACTGGACTTTACGGGCAGTAATGCCATACAAATGTTGCGTTCTTTAGCAAAAATTGATGTGGGGGTCAATCTGCAATCCAATGGTACAGCCACGGGATTGACGGAGTTTAAACTGACAGGGATCACCGTCAGTGGTGTAAATAACAGTGCACTGGTAATCCCCGCTCTGGCAAATATCGGCAGTGATGGATATGTCGCGGGTCCGACGGTAGCAGGTAGTGCTATAGATGTGGAAAGGACAGTCGCCGACGGACAGTACGGAAGCCTCAGTTCGATCTATGTTCCGGAGACATACAATAACGCTACGACCGCGGAAGCCGCCCGCCCGTATGTGATCCTCAAAGGAATTTATCTCGGGATTGATCCGGCCAATACGATTGAGACTTTTTACCGGCTGGATTTCGTAACCGGTCCGGACAGGGAGCCTGTCGATCTGATGCGCAATTATTCCTATACGTTCAATATCACGGAAGTGCACCGCGCAGGGTACGCTACCCTTCAGGATGCGATAAATAAACTTCCGGTCGGATTAAGCTATGACTTTTTCCCTTCCAATACTGCAATACAATACCTGCATTTTTGCTACAATGATGTCGGTTATCTCGCTGCACCAAGCGATGTGGTGACTATCGTTAGCCATTTAGCCGGCGTAAGTGTGTCCCAAACCTATAAAGCCGAATATATGGGAAATACCACTCCCGCGATGGAGACCTGTATCTGTGATGTTAACGGTAATGAAATAACTCCGGGACATTTTACGGTATCGATGAGCAGTGCCAACACCGTCAGGGTAGTAGCCACTGCTGCTAATGATACGTATGAATTTAAAACCGGATATTTTAAAGTTTATTTAGCCGATAATCCGGATATTTATCTGGTATCGGAAGTCCGGCAAAATATATTCGGCCTTGCGAATGTTACTCAACGGTATGTCTTTTATGGCCGCACGGCTTCAAGTACCGACCGGGATGGCACAGGTGTTATCTCAACAGCCACTTATCCACATCTTCCGAATAGTAATGAATACTTCGCTATCTATTGGAGTGGTAGTAGTTATTCTCCACTCCCAGCAAGTAAGTTCAGGATCACCAGAGGCAGTCCGTCCGACTCATTCTATTATCAAATAGAGGTGAACCATCCCGCCGGACCACTCGGATCTACAGATAATTTCCTGATGCCGCTCAACAGTTCTCCCAATTATGTGGAATGGAATATTGAATGGTGGAATCCGTATGAGAATGGCGGAACCGGAGGCTGGGTTGAATTTGCAACTGAATTTGAACAGGTAGGCAGCAACTTCAGGCATACCGCTGACAAAAAAACATATTTTGCTGTTACAGATATGGAGTACGGTAGCGGAGGAGGCTATGCGCCCGGAAGCGGAGTTTATACCGGATGGAACTGGACCGGAGCAATGGGAATCGACCCTATATACCAAACACAAAGTTTCTCTACCACTGGAGGCTATACACCTACCGAAACTACCGGTTGTGGAGCTTATTGGGAAGGTAGTCCGGGGGATCCTGTTACGGGACAGGGCCAGTGGGAATTGCCCTCCTCAGGGTTGGTATATTTTAGTACTGCAAGGAACCTCTATTTCTATGAGGGGAGTTATCTGGGGATACCTGCCGGTGCGGTAGACACTTCATCTACCACTTATTATATCTCCAGTACTAATTCCACAAGTACTTTCACTGCAAACAGTATAAGCGGTTCTGCAAGTACGAATAAGAACACACAGAAAACTGATGGTACGGACTACCGGGTGCGCTGTATAAGGAGGATCAACTAAGGAGAGATTTGTCCGGTTATAATATATAATCCCCAGTTCCGGCGGTTGTATTTACTTACCGCCGGGCCGCAGCAATCCGGTCAAATCTCCCGGATGTTATTGGAGAATTCTTTCCCATGAATCGGTGCGGAAGGGGATGGCGGGCAGATCCTGCTGGTTGTACAGATTACAGGCCGGATTGGAGGCCCAGGCATACCGTACGGCAACGGGCACCGGTACCTGGCCGGAGGAAAGGATTACCTGATTGCCTTGAATGATCGCCTGGTCCGCCGGATAGAAAACCGCGTCTTTTCCCGCGATATAGAATCCTTTCACTTCGGGATCGCCTTTGGTGTGCAAGCCTGCTGCATGCCGGAAAGTGATATAGAGGAGGTTATTTTCGATCTCCATTTTCTCAAAAACAGGTCCGGAGGCGCAGATAGAGTCTCCATAGACTTTTTCAGCCGCCTGCAGATAGAGCCGTCTACCTACCTCTTTTTTGTTTTTCGGGTGAATATCATGCGCCATGCCAATGTCAATCGCCGTGGCCATCCCGGTATGGGGAAGGGATAAAGCACAGGTTTGCGCTTCCCGCAGAAAAGCCCAGTTATCCTCTTTGTAAAAAGGCGCTTCGTTTCCGTAATTGGCTAACTGCACAAACAGGAAAGGAAGCATCCCCTGGCGGAACCGGATACGCCAGTCGTTGATTAATAAAGGGAATAAAGTCCGGTATTGTTCAGGGTGGTGGGCATTGGTTTCACCCTGGTACCAGATAATTCCTTTTAGGGTATAGTTACGTATGGGATGGATCATTGCGTTATAAAGGGCTGCCGGTTCATTCATATAGGGAGGGGTTTCCGGAAATACCGGATCGACAGTAGCACTCATTTTCCAGTGTGTATCTAAGATGATTTTTTCATTTGTCTTGTTTTCCAGATAGACGGATTGTTCGTAACATCCCAGCATACCGGTGCCCCAGAAGGAAAACAAGCGTATGGCTATGATATTTTTCCCTTTTTTGAGGGTACCGGCCGGAATAGTATATACATGTGGGTGG
>JAJQES010000130.1 GCA_021201565.1 Tannerellaceae bacterium | reverse complement strand
AGTCAATACTACTTTTCTTTTTACTGCTAACTGTTGGGTTAAAAGGCCTTGCCCGGAGTGATGGAGATTTGGTGAAAGTGAATGATGTAATGCCGGCATTCTCTGTTTTTTCGGATGACGGAAAAGAGTTCAAATCTACTGTGTTAAAAGGGAAAGTGATCGTCATCTGTTTTTTTGCCACCTGGTGTCCTCCCTGCCAGAAAGAACTGGCTGCCATAGAAGAACAGTTATGGCCTGCTTATAAAGAAAACAAGGATTTCTCTTTATTGGTGATCGGGCGTGAACATTCAGAAGAGGAGTTAAAAGAGTATAATGAACGAAAAGGGTTTACATTTCCTCTCTATCCTGATAAAAACCGTGCTATTTATAGTAAATTTGCCACCAGCTTAATCCCACGTATCTATCTGATCGGAAAAGATGGGAAGGTAAAACATACCTCCACCGGTTTCACGGAAAATGATTTCCGGGTGCTGATGCAGCAGATCGGTTTTGCCTTGCAGAAATAGCCGGCAAATGCCTAACCACAAATCCGTCAACTAATTCTAAACTATATTTGTATCATGAAATTACAACTAATCGATGTCCTGATCATCGCCGCTTATCTGGTGATTATGGTGGTGATCGGACTTATTTTGAAGAAAAAAGCGTCAAAGAATCTGGATTCCTATTTTCTGGGAGGAAAATCCCTTCCTTTTTACATACTGGGATTGTCGAATGCGTCGGGAATGTTTGATATTTCCGGAACCATGTGGATGGTAACTCTGGCATTTGTATATGGACTGAAAAGTCTATGGATCCCCTGGTTATGGCCGGTCTTTAATCAAATCTTTCTGATGATCTATCTTTCCATCTGGTTACGCCGTTCCAATGTATTGACCGGAGCCGAATGGATCCGTACCCGTTTCGGGTATGGAAAAGGAGCCAATCTTTCCCATACGGTGGTGATTATGTATGCCGTTGTCGGAGTGTTGGGCTTCCTGAGTTACGGATTTATCGGTATTGGTAAATTTATGGAAATCTTCTTCCCGTGGGAGGTTGTTTCGCAGTTTATTCCGCTAACTATTTCTCCTGAGTATGTCCCCCATTTGTATGGGATTTTCTTTACCACTATTGCTACTTTTTATGTCATGATGGGAGGAATGTTAAGTATTGTGTGGACAGATGTGGTACAATTTGGCATCATGACAGTAGCCGGTATTGTCATAGGAGTGATCGCGATGGTGAATGTTTCTCCTGAAATGCTGGCTGCTCATACACCGGAGGGGTGGAATTCGCCTTTTTTCGGGTGGACATTGGACATGGACTGGAGTGGATTAATCCCATCGGTCATGAATAAGATTGCGGAGGACCAGTATAGTCTGTTTACCATCTTTGTCATGATGATGTTGTTTAAAGGTATTTTCCTGAGTATGGCCGGACCGGCTCCTAATTATGATATGCAGAAAATCCTGGCGTGTAAAAGTCCGAAAGAGGCTGCCTTGATGAGTGGCTCGGTACCGGTGATCCTGTTGATCCCGCGTTACCTGATGATCATGGGATTTGCTGTGCTGGCTATTGTCTTTTTTAGTGAGGATTTCCGTGCGATGGGGGATGCCATTGATTTTGAAACCATTTTGCCCCGCGCTATCACTGAGTTCGTACCGGTGGGACTGGCCGGGTTATTACTCGCCGGACTGTTGGCAGCGTTTATGTCAACATTTGCTTCTACGGTGAACGCGGCACCTGCTTATCTGGTAAATGACGTGTACCTTAAATATATAAATCCGGAAGCAACAGCCAAAACCCAGATCCGCGCCAGTTACCTGATCTCTGTGTTGGTGGTAGTTGTAAGTACGGTGATCGGGTTCTTTGTGGTAAATATTAATTCGGTTCTGCAATGGATCGTATCTGCTTTATATGGGGGCTATATTGCTGCGAACTTATTAAAGTGGCACTGGTGGCGCTTCAACGGATATGGTTATTTCTGGGGGATGCTGGTCGGGATTCTGGCTGCTATGATTGTACCGACTATTTTCCCGGACACATTGCCCCTTTATTATTTCCCCTTGCTGATGGGAGTATCCCTGATCGGATGTGTTGCCGGGACATTCATGACAGAACCAACGGAAGAAGAAACACTGATCGATTTCTATATAAAGGTACGTCCCTGGGGCTTCTGGGGCCCTGTTGCTGAAAAAGCCATAGCCCGTTATCCGCAGTTAAAGAAGAATAATCATTTCAGGCGGGATATGTTCAATGTTGCCATCGGAATTATATGGCAGTGTTGCCTGACGATCATTCCGATGTACATTGTTATTAAAGAAGGATTCCCCTTGTTTACTTCTGTCCTTATTCTGGGTATCACTACCCTGATCCTGAAAAAGAACTGGTATGATAAAATGAATAAAGAGGAAAAAGAATACAATCAGTTGATGGAAGAGATCCGTGCCAGTAAAAGCCGGTAAAAGGTGAACAGAAAAACCGGATAAACGATAGGATTGTATGTGTCGTTTATCCGGTTTCCATATATTATAATTTTTATATCTTTATAATGTCTTTAGCAACTGGTTGACCGCTTCTGCCAGTTGTTTATCCTCCCCTCTTACTTGTTCTCCGGGTGAGTTATAGACTTCTATATCCGGGAATAATTCCTGGTTTTCCAGGTAGTTTCCCCGCCGGTCTTTTACGCCTACCTGTGGAATACCGAATACAATAGAAGGGTCAATCTGGCTTTCCCACCAAACAGCGGTCATAGTACCCGGTACTGGAGTTCCTACCAGTTTGCCGATGCCCAGTTCTTTATATAACCAGGGGAAACCATGTGCATTGGAATAGTTGTTTTCACACATCAACACAATAGAAGGCTTGAGCCATTTGTTGTAAGGGTCGCTGCCGATGTACTGCCCACGTGGTTCAAACCTTTGGTATTCGACACCTGACAACAGAGTCGCCAGGTCATCGTGCAACCAGCCTCCGCCATTGTGGCGGGTATCAATAACAACCGCCTCTTTGTTACGGCAACGGCCGAGGAGTTCAGAATAAACTTCCCGGAAACTTTCGCTGTTCATTCCACGTATATGTACATATCCGATCCGTCCGTTAGACAATTTATCTACTGTTTCACGGCGGCTTTCTACCCAACGGGTATACAATAAGTTGGTTTGTTCACCATACGTAATAGGTTTTACCTGTTCTTCAAACCGTTTTCCTGTGGATGGATTGTAAACGGATAGCAACACTTTCTTTCCGGCTTTCCCACTCAACAGCGGATAATAATCTTCTCCGGCCAGAATGGTTTCCCCATCTATTTTCTCAATGATAGAACCTGCCTGGATTTGTGATCCGGCCTTAGTCAATGGCCCATTTGTAATGACCTCAACGATCCGGAGTCCGTCTCCGGTATAGGTATGGTCATAGAATGCTCCTAATGAAGCAGTTGCCGGAGTGGTTGAACCGGAATAGTAACGGGCTCCGGTATGTGAACCGTTTAACTCACCTAATAACTCAGACAACATTTCCTGGAAGTCAAAGTTATTATTAATATAGGGAAGGAACTTTTCATATGCTGTTTTATAACCAGCCCAATCAATGCCGTGAATAGACGGGTCATAGAATTTCTCTTCTACCTGCCGCCAGATATGGTTGAAAATGTATTCGCGTTCCTGGGGAGGACGGTGGGCAAATTCGGCTTTGAAACCAATTTCAGTCTGTTTATTGTCTTTTATTTCCAGCTTTTTCAGTTTACCACCCCCCAGCACAAAGAGGGTTTCTCCTTTTTCATCAGTTAATAGGCGGCCTCCGCCTACATCTTTCATTAATAGCTTGGTACTGTTTTCTTTGAAATCCTGTTCCCAAAGATCATATCCTTTTTCAAAAGCTGCAAAGTAATATAACTTATCCCCTTTTGGGGTTAGCAATGCATCTCCCAGCGCAGAAGAATGTTTGGTCAGACGGATGATCCGGTTTTTCCGGTTGTCCAGATCGAAAACCAAAGGGTCGGCTTTTTTATCATCTTTCTTTGCCTCTTCTTTCTTTTTTCCTTTTTTAGCAGCCTCTTCTTTGCCGTCTTCTTTTTTGTCCTCTTTTTTATCTTCCTCCAGTAAAGCCAGTTCCTCTTTGCTCAAACGGAATTTGTCATAGGCTTCAGCATCAAAGAACATAATATACATATCGCGGTGGGAGCCCCAGCTACCGTGACTACGGTATCCGGCCCGGTCGGACGACCAGATCATCGCTTTCCCATCCAATACCCATTTGGCATTCCCATCCGAATAACCACTCTCTGTCAGGTTAATAAAATCATTATAGCCTTCTGCGTTCACCAGTGCGATATCCGTATTGTTCCAGCCGCCGGTATCAATAAATTTAGCAAGCAGCCATTTGCTATCAGGCGACCAGGTATAATATTGGTCTCCGTCACTATACGAATAGTTGTATTTACCATCCAGTACGGTGTGTACTTTCTTTGTGGTTAAATCCATTACACGCAGGGTCGTGCGTTCTTCCAGGAAGGCCAGCTTCTTACCATCCGGCGAATAGCTGGGCTGGAAAGAGGTGGTTCCCGAAACCACCAGCGGTTCTTCTTTAATTTCCTGTGCGTAGGTAAAGTATTTATCCTCTGCACGTACCAGTGAACTCTGATAGATGCCCCAGGTACCTTCCCGTTCGGAAGAGTAAACAAGTGAACGGCCGTCAGGACTGAATTCCAGGTTCCGTTCCTGCTGGGGAGTATTGGTGATCTGGCGGGTAGTCTCAAATTCAACGGAAGTGACATATACATCTCCCCGCACAATGAACGCTACCTCTTTCCCGTTGGGTGAGACAGCCAGACCGGTCGCTCCATTAGTCATCAAACGGTGTACCAGGTCATTCTCTGTTTTATCACCGACGATACTGACAGACACTTTTTGAGGGGTGGCTCCTTCTTTTACCGTGTAAATTTCCCCGTCATATCCATAGCAAAGAAGACCGGAAGTTGCCATACTCAGGAAACGGACCGGGTGGGTGGTATGGGTAGTTATCTGTCTGGCCTGTGGGCTATTCAACTCTTTTTTGAATATATTGAAAGAACCTTTTTCCTCTGTCAGATAATAGAACGCAGTTCCATCAGGTGTAAATACCGGATTCCGGTTTTCCCCTCTGAACGTAGTCTGTTTGATGTATTGACTATCAGATGCCGAATAGAGCCAGATGTCCCGGGCAATAGAGGATTCATGATGTTTTCTCCAGGGATCTTCATACCCTTTTATATTTTGATACAAATACAGGTCTCCGACTTTATTTATTGAAATACTCTCCATGGCCAGAGAAGAGAACAATTCCGGACGGCCTCCTTTTATATTTACCTTATACACCTGTGGGAAAAGAGAAGAGGGAAACTGGATATCTTTATAATCCTGTTGGATAGCAGCTGAATAAAGAATAGTCTCATTGTCTGCGAATACCTGTGGATACTCATTGGCAGAATGTGAAGTAACCTGCGCTGGTGTTCCTCCTTCTTTATCCATTACAAAGACATCAAAATTGCCGTTCCGGTTGGACGCAAAGGCAATTTTTTTACTGTCGGGGGACCATACGGGTTGTGTGTCGTGTGCCGGATGGGTGGTAAGCTGGGTGGCTTTACCACCATTCACAGGGACAGTGTAAAGATCGCCCCGGTAAGAAAAGGCAATCGTTGTTCCATCGGGGGAAATAGCCGGATAGCGCATCCAGAGCGGATCATTACCGGCAAAAATCGTTCCGGGTATAAACAGAACGATGAGGAGATAGAATAGTTGTTTCATAAAATTTGTTTTTCGTATACACAAAGATAAAGATATTTGTTAGACATATTGCAGAAGTAAGGATTAACCTTTTTTTGCCCAACTTTGGTTATTCCGGGATTGTTTTCCAATAGATAAAGTCATAAAGTATTAACTTAAAAAGAAAAAGATATGGATACTCAAAAAGACAGAAAAGCTGCAGAGAATATGTCGCAGGATACTTCAAAAGAAGTAAGAAAAGAAAAAGATGCTTTTGAAAAAATACCAACAGAGAATAAGG
The DNA here is from genome assembly GCA_021201565.1 of Tannerellaceae bacterium. Taxonomy (GTDB): domain Bacteria; phylum Bacteroidota; class Bacteroidia; order Bacteroidales; family Tannerellaceae; genus UBA4116. The sequence continues at coordinate 1,211 of JAJQES010000130.1, read as the reverse complement.
AAAACATCCAGGGTAATCCGGATAATATCTCAGATCCGGATGTTTCTTCTGGTGTATGCTAAAGAATGCTTAGATTTAGTTCCGCTGGCTTTTGGTTAGCGGAGCTAAATTTATTCCTGAATAACAACTATTGATTACTTATAGAAAACAGTATGTCTCTCCCTAATTCATATAAATTTTCTATCTTTTTTTTCAGTTAGTATTAATCATATTGCTATTATTTGAGATGTTTGTCTATCAGATAGCTGCTTTATGTATGTATATGGTAACCCTGCATATTGTATAGTTGTAAGAATTAGTAGAGGAGGTTCTTTGAGTAGGCCTTGTCGTTGGCCTGACACGGCCTTGTCAGTGGAAGGAGTAGGCCTTGTGGTTACAGAGAGACGGCGTAATGGTTCCACTGAGAAGGCCTACTGCTGGCAAAAAGAGGGCGTAGTGGTTTTTGTTTGGTTATAACCTGGTAAAAAAGAGGGGAAAAAGCCATGAAAAAGGGCCGAAAAAGTCTCTTTTTTCATCTGGTTGGTCTTTTTAAAGAGAGTTCTTTCACCTATCTTTTTGAAGCAGAAAGAACGTATCCACTATCTTGTCTTTTGCTCTTTTGGCTATCGAAGTGTAAACCTTACTATAAAACTGTTTGTATATTTCTATAAAACCGGACAAACTGGAAAAGCTAAAGTGTGTGAGAAGGGAGTATTTGAAACGTTTCTGTGCTTTCTGCCGGAAAACGGCCTTCACAAGAGGTTTGATTGACAAAAAGACAAAAGCAGCCCCTCTCGGGAAGGCCGGGAGGGGCTGTTAAATTCTCCCTTTTAAGTCCCGGAGGGACGCCCTAATTTAGCCCAGGGCAACGCCCTGGGTTTGAATATGTTGTCACTGTTGAGTCCTGAAGGGACGGCATATATTACGGTTCATTGATTTGACGCTATTTTATTATGCCGTGCTTTGGCTAAGGCCGATCTACAATTCAGCACTCCTTTTCTCTTATCATCTATTACCCAGGGCTGGGATAGGGCGTCCCTTGGGGACTTCATACAAACTATAGAGGAGAACTTAACAGTCTTTGTGGGTTTCCTGGGAGAGGAAGAGGTTTGAAAGTGTTACTTTTCTTTTTTTTGGGTGGTGCGCTCTGATCATAGAAAAGCAAGAGAAAAATAGTGGGAGAAAAGTAAGATAAAAAAAAGAGGTAGTAATAACATATAATAAGGTATAGT
>JAJQES010000301.1 GCA_021201565.1 Tannerellaceae bacterium | reverse complement strand
CCAGCCCATTAAAAACAGATCCTCCCGGTACAGCTTTATAAGGTTGATTATTGCTGAATATAATATCCAATATAGTCTCTCCAATTCCTATTACTTTTCTCATATATGTAAGGAATTATTCTTTTTCACTTTGTTCACGGCTTTTGGAACCCAGGTAACCTCCATGATGCCGGCGCGCATAATCTTTGTTGGAAAAACTGATCGCTTTCATCGTTTTTACAACCAGAATATCCCCTATAACCGTCATAACAGTTGTGGAGGTAGTGGGAGTCAGTCCCAACGGACACACCTCTTCCGGATTCCCTGTTGTAAGACAAACTGTGGCTTCACGGGCTAACGGACTATCCGGATTTCCTGTAATCACAATAAATTTCATATCCGGGGCCAATCCACGGGTCAGATCAATCAGCTCAACCAGTTCGCGGGTCTTGCCGGAATTTGAGATCAACAACATAATATCATTCTCTCTTACCAATCCCAGATCCCCATGCTGAGCCTCACTCGGATGGAGGAAATAGGCAGGTGTTCCTGTGGAACAAAAAGTAGTCGCAATATTCATAGCAATTTGTCCGGCTTTCCCCATTCCACAGGTGATCAACCGTCCGTTTTCTGAATGAACATATTTTGTAATTAATTCTACAGCATGATTATATCCGTCTGTTACCGGAATATTTAAGACAGCATCCGCTTCCCGTTTCAGAATAGTTCTGATATCGTCGTTTGTCATTGTTTCGTTTTTTTCCATTGTCAGGGATTTTCCTTACTACAAAAGTAGAGATAATTGACAATTGACAATTGACAATTGACAATTATTTTTCTTTCACTCTCTATTAGACATCCAGTTAATAATAAAAATTACAGGAATAGTGCGTCTCTGGATTGTCAATTGTCAATTAAATCTGTAATTCACGTACCAGATCGTCCAGCCAGTCGGGAAGACCTTCCAGAAAGTGCAATCGTTCCGCAAAATAAGAAGGAGCATAACAATGAATCTGTAAACTATCACATTTCTCCAGCAAATCATTTTTGATCGGATAATAGGAGGCCATAATCGCCTTTGAAATATCTCCTCCATAAATCTCCCGTATACTATCTACCTTATATACATCATTCTGATTCACCCTTCCTGATTTACATTCAATAAAAAGCAGCTTTTGTCCGTTGTTAATCAGGATATCGATCTCATTTTTTACATGAGTTGTACTTTCATTGACATAAAAGATCACATTTAACCAGACCTCAGGTACACAACGCTGGCGCTGGCTCCATAGTTTTACCTGGGCGGCCACCAGGGTTTCCCACCACCGGCCGTCAAAATAAAGCATAGAACCATTCACCGTCGTCAGATGTAACAAAATCTCATCTTCCAGAGTGATTAACAGCGTTCCTCCCTCCTGCAAAAAACGCAAACCATTCGGAAACACATGTGATTTAGGAAGAAGTTCCAGGCGTCTTTTGCAGTTTGAATTATAGAAAGTCTGGATACGTTCATGTTCTTTAGCGTATTGTTCTATAAACTGTTTGATCTGTCCGGAAGCCGTAATATCTTCTTCGGGTAAATTGTTGGAATCTGCATAATTAAGAAGGATATTCCCATGTAAACGTAGAATTTCTTCATTGGTAAGAATACTTTTTAATTTAATGTTTTTAAAGTCATTCAGTACGATCAATTCGCCCTTTTGAGTGAGATAAAAAGCATGTGCTTTGTTTTCCAGGGCAACCGTAAAAGCAGCGAAAGCCATCAGCTTTGTACCTTTGGAAAGATTATAATGAAAGGAACCTTCATAAAGCCGGTGGATTTCGCGGCAAACATTGATCACACTATCAGCATCATAGGCTTTTACCAGATAAGAAGTACATTCCAACCCATGTGGTAGCAATTCAAACATAGGATCAGCTACCGTCTTGGTCTCATTGGTAAAAATCAGATGAATATGATCCGGTTTATACTCCTTGATCCCCAGATAAGCGGAAGTAATATCTTTTCCGATTAAAATAACCTGATGATTCATATACGCTCTTTCTCTGTTATTTATACGTTTCAGTACCTATGCGTTGAAGATAGTCTATAAATTCACGGCTCATCCAGTTTCCATCAAAAGGTTCACCGTTTACAAAGAAAGAAGGGGTTCCTCCCACATTCAACCGCACTCCTGAATCATAATCCTTTTGGATCTTCTGGTAACAATTGTCCTGTCCGAAATCCTCCTTAAACTTATTTATATCCAGGTCCAGTTTTTCGGCATAGGAGATCAAATCACCATCTTCCAGATATTGTTGGTTTTCAAACAACTCATCATGCATCTGCCAGAACTTATCCTGCTCAGCAGCAGCCTCCGCAGCAAAAGCAGCATGTAACGCATGCTCATGCAATTCTACCAATGGAAAGTTCCGGAACACAAATACCAGCTGTTCACCCAGTTCTTTTTGTGCCTCTTTAATAATATAATAGGCCTTTTTACAATAGGGACACTGATAATCACCATATTCAATCAGTACAACCGGAGCATCTTCTTTCCCCTGTATATGATCTGTATTATTTACATGCAAATATGAATTCATACTCATTCGATTTATTTACCATCAAACAGGTAATAAATCGAAATTGTTCTTTTAGGCAAATCACTCTGTTGTAGCAGTAGAACTTTTGGAACCATTCTCATAAGGAGAATAAGGATAATAAATTTTCTCATGGTCCCACGAATCAAGTACTCCATCTTTAAATCTCAACCGGTACGTTCCTCCCGACGCATCCGGATAGCCCCAGACATCTATTATACTGTCATCTTCCCGGTAGGATTCAAGAGATTTATAAACACTTCCTATACTCGATTTCACCTCTTCCTTAGACATTCCCAAAGAAACCTTTTTCATATTCGTATCCATCAGATAAGCTTGCATAGAACTCTTACAGGAAACCAGGCAAAAAATACAAATAACCACAGGGATCATCCTTTGGAGTCTGCGAACAATTAGTTTAGCTATATGCGAACGTTTATTATTGTTTATTTGTTTTACCATTGGGATTGGTTTTAATTAATAGATACGGAAAGATAGAAAAAACAAAAGTTAATCGTATCTTTCCTACTCATAAAATAATATAAACAGATGGAATTGCGAACAATTAATGTAATCCGTTATATTACTCCGTTACGGGAAGGCGGTTCTCTTCCGGCTCTGGCAGAAGGAGACGATGACTTTAAATATGTAGTAAAATTCAGAGGAGCCGGCCATGGTACCAGGGCCTTGATTGCGGAACTGATCGGAGGGGAAATTGCCCGGGCCTTACAACTACGGGTACCGGAAATTGTATTTCTCCATCTGGATGAAGCATTTGGCCGTACCGAAGGAGATGAAGAAATCCAGGACTTATTACAAGCCAGCCAGGGATTGAATCTGGGACTACATTATCTGTCAGGAGCCCTTACATTTGAACCCTCAGTCTATCCCATCTCTGAGGAATTGGCATCCCGCATTGTATGGCTTGATGCCTATCTGACGAATCCCGACCGGACAGTAAAAAATACGAATATGCTTCTTTGGAATAAGGGACTGTGGCTGATCGACCATGGGGCCTGCCTATACTTTCATTTTACATGGAACGATACGGAGCAAAAAGCTCTAAATCCTTTTCCATTAATCAAAGAACATGTACTTTTGCCGAAAGCCGGGCAACTTCCTGAAGCAGACCGGTATTCCAAATCAGTCCTGACAGAAGAGAAAATAAGAGAGATTGTAGAGCTGATCCCGGACGACTGGCTCAATTGGGCCGATAATCAAACTCCGGAAGAGATGAAAGATATCTATTTCAATTTTCTAACTGAGCGACTGGCTTATTCCGAACTATTTGTAAAAGAAGCACTCAATGCAAAAGAAATACTTATATGAATATGCTGTTATACGTCTGGTTCCACGCGTTGAACGGGAAGAATTCTTTAATGTAGGGTTGATTCTCTTTTCTAAAGAAGCCCGATTCATAAAAGCGAAAGTCTATCTGGATGAAGAAAAATGGCAGGCTTTCCGGTGCGAACTCAACAAAGACTGGGTAACAGAACATTTAAAATCCTTTGAAGAAATTGCCGCAGGAAGAGCCATGGCCCATACAAACATTGCCCGTATGGAGATTCCCGAACGATTCCGCTGGTTAACAGCTATCCGGAGCGCCTCCATACAAACTTCACGTCCTCATCCCGGTTTTTCAGGGCATCTGGAGGAGACATTTAATAAACTATTTCACGAACTGGTGCGTTAAACAACCCTTCCCGCTGAACTGTTAGATGTTTGTAAACATCCGGCGCATGAGACCATTTCCCGTTATCAGGAATTTTAAAAGATATTTTTGGAGAAAAGTTATACCAGGATTACTGATCGCAATTACAGGCATGTTCCTTTTAAATTTTCTGCTGGCATACCAGCTGGAAATGACGTTAAAAAAGGAAGTGAAAGAACGTGTCTCAGTAGCAACTGACGGCTTTTATTTGCTTACCTTTGAAAATCTCTCTATACATCTGTTAAACGGAGAATTAAAAATAGAAGGTATCCGGCTGATACCTGACTCTCTGGTATTTGCACAATGGCAGGCAAAAGACAGTTTACCTCTTACTTACCTTGAAGCATCCATTCAAAAAATCGACTTTAAAGGCATCAATCTGATATGGTTAAGCAACTATCGAAAGCTCAATTTCCGGACTTTTGAAATCGCAAATCCGGTTATTCATGTGATAGACGCCTTTTACTCAGACCGTCATATACACAAAGTCCCGGAACAACGTTCAAAAACTCTCTACGAATTTATCGAACCCTATATAGATGTACTCTCTGTTGACCGTCTGAATGTGGAAAACGCATTTTTCTCCTTTTTGGTAGAGAGTCCTTTTACCCCTATTCTTTACAGGATTGATGATATAGACCTGTATACCTACAATTTCCGGCTTGATTCTTCTTCGTATGCAAATGGTAAACTTTTATATTCAGATCATTTTGAATTTATTTCCGACCGGCCACAAACAATCATTAGCAACAACCAGTTCCAACTGGTCACCGACACCATTCTGGTTAATACACAGGACTCCCTCCTATACCTGAAAGACATCCGGTTATTACAAAACAAAGAAAGCGACAACCAATCCGGTTACATAGAAGGGATGATCTCTTCAGTCCGGATGAACGGAGCAGCCTTCAAACGGGAAGATGCATTTAACTCTTTATATGCTGAAACATTTTACATTGACTCATCCGACATCCATATCTTTCAGGAAGCTTCCGACTCCAAACAGGATAGTACACAGGAAAAAAACGGACTTACCTCTCTATCTTTGTACCATCTAATCACACCGGTCTTAAAAAAAGTAGACATAAAAACAATTGATATTCAAGAAAGTGGGTTCAGCTATTCTACCCTCACGGAAGAACCGGATAGTGTCTCTATCAGGAAAATAGAATTGAAAGCCCATCATTTCTTAATTGATTCAGTGTATGAGAAAAAGCATGGTCTCTGGTATAGTCCGGATATTTATCTTAAAGCAGAAGATATATATGGCCATCTTCCTTCCCAAAACCAATCCTTTCAGATGGACTCCCTGCAAATAGGCACAGAAGAAGGGAATCTCTACATTAAAAATGCCCGGTTCAAACCTGTTTCCAACCGGCAGACACCCTATATAGACGGAGAACTAAAAGGAGGAGAAATTACAGGGCTCCGGTATGGGAATGGAATCTCATTGGAACACCTCTTTTTAGAGAATCCCAACCTGCATATTCAGCAGGCTTCCGGCCCAAAAAAGAAAAAATCCTCCGGCTCTTTCCCGGAAACATTCCAATTCCTTGCCATTGAGGATTTGTTGATAAATCAGGGAACTGTCCGGATCACCCGGGGAAACACAACAATTTGCCGGCTTAACGGATTCGGTGCTCATGCAAAAGAACTCTATCTGGATATAAATAACATGAAAAGACCCGGTCAAACCGGTATTTCTTATCGTACATTTGATCTCAATCTTCCCCATGGAAACCACTTTGTCTTATTAGATAATTACCGGTTCCAGGTAAAACAAACCTCTTACTCTTCAGAGTCAGGCATCCTGGATATAGGAAATGTAGCCATTCACTCCATGGAACAGGAAGCCTCCGGAAACATCGACCCCGCATTACAGATAACCATTCCACAGGCCCGGATCACTGGACTGGAAGAAATAGGCAACCAGACCGAGAATATAAAGCTTCATACTGTATCTATTCAGGATCCATCCGTGAAAATCCGGAAATATAGTACGAACTCTTCCGATTCCATTCAACAGAAAACAGAGGAATACACTCCCTTCCAACCTTTCCGTACTCTGGAAATAGACCATATTGCTCTTGCCGGAACACATATTGACTATAAAGATCAAACCAATCAGACCGAATTAGAAGTGGAGTATGAACAATTAAACATCGGAAACATTCAATGGAATCTGGTAGACCATCGCACACTCAGTATCGGGAATTTTGAAGTCTTTTCACCCAATGTCGGATGGAGAACCGAATCCTACGACACACTTGCCGCCAATCCGGATCAAACCAAAACCATTCCGGAGATACTTTATCCGTATACAGATAAACTGGCATTAAACCACCTGTATGCAGAAAATATTCTACTCAATGCCGGACAACCTTATTTAAAAGCAGAGATGGATATCCACCAGGTTTATCTGGATTCATTAAACTGGTTTTTTAGCGAAAATGACAAAGCCCTGTATACAAACCGCATCGCTATCATTGAACCGGACATTCAGATTCATAAAGAGCCAGTTCCAGCCGGTAGAACAGAAAAACAAAAAACCGATTCTATCAAAACCAGCTTATATGATCAGTTAAAAATCTTAGGAAGTGAGATCCGCATTGATGACATTGAATTAACCGCAGGGGAGATCTATTTTCAACAAACTTTTACGGAAGACAGCAGTTTCTCACAAAAAATCAATAAAACAGATTTCCGTTTAACTGAACTCGCTATTGATAACGAACAGGAAAGTATTCAATATGGAGATATTCATCTACTAACCCGGAACTTCTCTTATCCGATTGATAATGGATTTTATACAGTCGAAACAGAACAGCTCGAAATTAAGAACCGGAATGTAGAAGTAACCAATTTCCACATGAATCCCCGGTACGATAAAACCCATTTTGCTTATTTGCATCCTAAACATGCAGACTGGTTTGATGTCACATTCGACCGGTTATATATACAGGATTTTGATTTCCTGAGATACTTCTCTGACAGTTTATTAT
>JAJQES010000128.1 GCA_021201565.1 Tannerellaceae bacterium | reverse complement strand
ATATTTGGTAGTGACAGACTTAGACTTGCACCATTACTAAATATAGGCTTTATGAAAAAGAAAATCGAACAGCTACGCGCCATGAACCACCAGGCAGAGCTTGGAGGAGGAGAAGAACGGATCAAAAAGCAACACACTGCAGGTAAACTCACAGCCCGGGAACGAATAGAACTTCTCGTAGACAAAGGTACTTTTGTCGAAATAGACAAATTTGTTATCCATCAATGCTATGATTTCGGCCTGGAGAAACAACGGCCGGCCGGCGATGGTGTAGTAACCGGATATGGGATTATAGGAAAACGAACCGTATTTGTTTTTGCACAGGATTTTACCGTGTTCGGAGGGTCTCTTTCGGAGACCTATGCGCGGAAAATCTGTAAAATTATGGATATGGCTGTAAAAGTCGGAGCTCCGGTCATTGGCCTGAATGACTCCGGTGGGGCCCGTATACAGGAAGGAGTACGCTCCCTGGCCGGATATGCTGACATATTCCTCCGGAACTCACTTGCGTCAGGGGTAATCCCGCAGATCAGCGCTATTATGGGGCCATGTGCCGGAGGAGCGGTCTACTCTCCTGCCCTGACTGACTTTATCTTTATGGTAAAAGAGAGTAGTTATATGTTCATTACCGGACCGGACGTTGTAAAAAGTGTGACGCAGGAAGAAGTGAGCAAAAACGAACTGGGAGGAAGCGAAGTGCATACTATCCGTTCAGGGGTCGCCCACTTCTCAACCGAAAACGATATTGATTGTATCATGCAGATCCGGGAACTGATCTCTTTCCTGCCGGGTAATAATATGGAAGAACCTCCGTTTGTGCCTACTACTGATAGCCCGAACCGGATAGACCCTCAACTCGATCTGCTTATTCCTACTAATCCCAACCAACCGTATGACATCAAAGAATTGATTCTATCTGTTGCTGATGATGGGATTTTCTTTGAAGTTCAGGAGGACTATGCTAAAAACATAGTGATTGGCTATATACGGTTAAATGGAAAAACGATCGGGGTTGTTGCCAACCAACCGTCTTCGCTGGCCGGGACACTCGATATTAATGCCTCTGTGAAAGCAGCCCGGTTCGTCCGTTTCTGTGATGCTTTTAATATATCCATACTCACCCTGGTGGATGTGCCGGGATTCCTGCCCGGGGTTAACCAGGAATACGATGGGATTATCCGTAACGGTGCCAAACTATTGTATGCATATTGTGAGGCAACTGTTCCTAAAGTGACCGTTATTACCCGCAAAGCGTATGGTGGAGCCTATGACGTAATGAGTTCCAAACACATACGGGGTGATATTAATTTGGCCTATCCTACTGCTGAAATCGCAGTGATGGGACCCGATGGCGCTGTAAATATCCTGTTCCGGAAGGAACTGGAGAAAGCAAAAGACCCGGAAGCAAAACGTAAGGAGTTACAGGATGACTACCGTGATAAATTTGCCAACCCTTACCGGGCGGCCGAATTAGGCTATATAGATGAAGTGATTGAACCCTCCGTTACGCGGCCTAAACTGATCCGCAGCTTTGAACTGCTGGCTAACAAGCGGCAATCCAATCCGCCTAAGAAACATTCAAACTTACCTCTTTAAACAATAGCGCCATGATCAAAAAAGTATTAGTTGCCAACCGTGGTGAAATAGCCATGCGGATCTTTCGCACCTGCCGGGTAATGAGAATACCCACTGTCGCCATCTATACGCATGTAGACCGGGGTGCCCTGCATGTACGTTATGCGGACGCGGCTTATTGTATCTCTGAAGATGAGAATGATACTTCTTACCTGAAACCGGATCTGATACTAAAAATTGCCAGGCAAACCGGTGCGGCGATCCATCCGGGATATGGTTTCCTTTCCGAAAACGCTGACTTCGCACGCCAATGTGAAGAAGCAGGGGTGATTTTTATAGGACCCGGCCCGGACATCATTGCCCGGATGGGAATCAAAACAGAAGCCCGTAAAATTATGGAAGCAGCGGGGGTTCCCATTGTTCCGGGTACCAAAGAACCGGTAAACAGCCTGGAAGAAGCCCAGACAATAGCCTCAGCCATAGGCTATCCGGTTATGCTCAAAGCGTTGGCCGGAGGGGGTGGTAAAGGGATGCGGCTGGTGCATTCCGGAGAAGAATTAGCAGGCGCTTTCCGTATGTCACGCTCGGAAGCTGCCAACGCATTCGGAAATGATGCCATCTATATCGAAAAGTATATCGAAAATCCCCATCACATCGAAGTACAGGTTTTAGGTGATAAATATGGAAATATTATCCATTTATATGAACGTGAATGTTCTATCCAGCGTCGCAACCAGAAAGTAATAGAGGAGTCCCCCTCTCCTTTTGTCAAACCGGAAACACGGGAAAAGATGTTAGCGGTTGCAGTGGAAGCCTGTAAAAAGATTGGTTATTACAGCGCCGGAACTCTCGAATTTATGATTGATAAAGACCAGAATTTCTATTTTTTGGAAATGAATACCCGTTTGCAGGTCGAGCATCCTGTTACTGAAGAATGTACTGATGTGGATATTGTGAGGGAAATGATCCTGATAGCAGCCGGCAACCGCCTGCCTTATAAACAGGAGGACATTATTTTCCGGGGAGCCGCTATTGAATGCCGTATTTATGCGGAAGATCCGGAAAACAATTTTATGCCTTCACCCGGTGTTATAAAGGTACGGGAAGCACCCGCCGGCAGGAATGTCCGGCTGGACAGTTCAGCCTATGCCGGCTTTGAAGTATCGCTTCATTACGATCCGATGATAGCCAAACTCTCAACCTGGGGAAGTACCCGTGAGCAGGCCATCTCCAACATGAATCGCGCACTTCTTGAATATAAAATCCTGGGTATTAAAACAACAATTCCTTTCCACCTGCGAATTATGCAGAACGAAGCATTTCTGAAAGGAATATATGATACTACTTTTATAGAAAAAGTCTTCGATAAAGAAGATTTGATGCGGCGCCGGAACTGTGATCCTACGATCGCCGTTATAGCAGCTGCTCTCAAACATTATGAAGAAGAAAAAGAAGCAGCTGCCCGGGCTACCACGTTGCCCCTGGTGGGCGAATCTCTCTGGAAATACTACGGTAAATTAAAAATGACAGCCAATAATTATTAAGGAAGGAGTAATCAGATGACTAAACCATTAGCAACATATTTTGCAACTATACAGGATATGCCGGAGACAGAATACAAAGTGGAAATTCTGGAGGATGGACCGGTTAAAAAAGTAGCTGTCAACGGGAAGATCTATGAAGTTGATTACAATTTAGGAGGTGATACCATCCATTCTATTATCATGGACCATCAATCCCACGGCGTACAAATTTCCAATGCCGGACACTCTGTATATGATGTGCAACATAAACAGGATTATTTTCAGGTGCAGGTGATTAATGAACTGATGCGCATGCGCCGGTCACATACTCAATCCGTAGCGGCAGGGCGCCAGATCATCATGGCTCAGATGCCCGGAGTTATCCTGAAAGTATATGTGAATCCCGGTGACGAAGTACAGGTGGGCACTCCCTTGTGTGTGTTGGTTGCCATGAAGATGGAAAATGAAATAAAAAGTCCCATAAACGGAATTGTGAAAGAAGTCTATATCAGGGATGAAGATAAGGTTGCTGTAAACGAAAAAATGATGGTGATTGAATAACGAAGGGGCTGACTAAAAAGTAATGTGATCTGCAGGCTTTTTAGTCAGCCCCTCGTTATAGCATATTATTTTTGCTCTTTTTATTTCAGAAGCAGCCCGGCGGCTACTTCATCCGCTTTCTCTTTGCCTTGCAGCGCTTCTACAATAGCCAGACCAAAGTCAAACACCAGTCCGGGACCTTTTCCGGTGATCACATTGCCGTCTGTCACCACCTTTTCACCCGTTACCGTTGCTCCGGTCAACTGAGGTTCAAAGCTGGGATAACAAGTGGCTTTCCGGCCCTGTAAAAAGCCCAGTCCACCGAACACCAGCGGAGCCGCACAGATGGCAGCCACATATTTACCTGCATTATATTGTTCTGTTAATCTATCCTTTAACGGTTCAAAAGCATTCAGGTTAGTACTTCCCGGCATACCACCCGGCAGTACCAGGATATCTGCATCCGATACATCCGTTTCTGCGAAAATAGCGTCCGCCACTACAGGAATACCATGCGCTCCTGTTACCTCTTTTTCTCCGGTAATAGACACAGTAGTTGTTTGGATCTCTCCCCGGCGCAGTACATCAATAGTACCCACAGCTTCCGTCTCCTCAAAGCCTGTCGCCAAAAATACAAATGCTTTTTTCATGATTGTTGATTTTTAATAGCAGTTGGTAGTTAGTAGAACACTCACTTTGTTCGTTTAGTAGTGACTCGCTCTGCTCGTTGATTATTTTTTATTTTATATTTCTACTAAGTGAGCAACGCAAACGTACTACCAACTACTAACTACCAACTACTTTTTATTTTAACGAATATCTATATGTAATTGTTCCGCTCTGGTTATTGGTTCCGCTGATGCTGTTAAATCTTGCTTTGCGGGCAGCCTCCAGTGCGCTTTGTCTCATAGAGGAATTATCTATGTTTGTTCCTCGTCCGATCTCAGCAAAGATCACATTTCCTTTTGGGTCCACCGTAATGTTGATAACGATCCGTCCCTCTTCCTGCACCGTATATGCAGGACGTGGCAACCCGCCCGATCCGATGGTACGGCCATTCAGGTTAAACGAACCATATCCCCCTACTCCTTCATTGGCACCCTGGTCAGCATTTCCAAAAGGACTTCCCTGGTTACCGATACCGGTTTCAGCATCTCCCTGGCTCGAAGAGGGTTCACTACCTGAACCAAAAGCTCCTGCGACACGGTTACTGATGGCCTCCTGCTGGCGCCGCTGTTCTTCCTGCCGTCTGCGTTCCTCCTCTTCCCGCTGGCGTCGCTCCCGTTCTTCCTGTTCACGGCGGCGACGTTCTTCTTCCTGGCGCCGCTCTTCTTCACTTTGGGAAGTATCCAGAGATACACTCTCCTCCATATCCTGTGTGATCAGCTCTTCAGCCGGTTCAGGAACCGGGACCGGAAGGGGCGGTGTCGTCTCTGCAGGCAATACATTGCCGGTATATTGAGGTTCAAACATTCCGGCAGCCATATCAATATTACCAAAATTCACCAGTATCCCATCCTCCTCTTCCGGTACCACTGTACGCAGTACAGTAAACCAGAGGATCAGGAAAAGCAATAGGTGAAATGCTACCGATCCGGCCAGACCATATATATCATCTTTTTTAAACTTCATACCAGCCTATTTCTGCGGACGAGTGGCTAACACAATTCGGAAACTATTCTCGTTCGCAATATTCAGTATTTTCACAATCTCTTTATAAGGTACAGTTTCGTCTGCATACAGTGCTACGTACATCTCCGGTTCATTTTCATAGCTTTCCTGCAGGAAAGGGGTGATCTCCTCAAACGAAACTATCTTCTCTTTCTGATTACCAAACGCTACAAAGTAGTTCAGGTTTGCATCAATTGTCACCCGGGTCATCGGCTTGGCAGCCGTTTGTTTTTTTGACTGGGGCAATGTAAGCTTGATTGCGTTTGGAACCACGACTGTAGAAGTAACCATAAAGAAAATTAACAGCAGGAAAATGACGTCTGTCATAGATGCCATACTGAATGCCTCATTTACTTTTGTTCTTCTTTTTAATGCCATATAGTTATCAATTGGCAGGTTCGTTAAGTAAATCCATAAATTCCATGGTACTACTCTCCATTTTGTTTACCACGTTGTCCACCTGTGCAACCAGGTAGTTGTAGGCAAACAGCGCGATGATACCCACGATCAAACCGCCTACTGTAGTAACCAATGCTTCATAAATTCCTCCTGATAACAGGGTCACATCAACATTGGAACCGGCATTTGCCATATCAAAAAAAGCACGTACCATCCCTGTTACCGTACCCAGGAATCCTAACATAGGTGCTCCCGCGGCAGTAGTTGCAATTAACGGGAAACCTTTTTCTAACTTGGCGATTTCAATATTACCTACATTTTCAATCGCAATCATTACATCGTTCATAGGACGTCCCAGCCGGGTGATTCCTTTTTCGATCATCCGTGCAGATGGTGTATTGGTTGTGCGGCACAGGTTCAACGCCGATTCGATTTTACCTTCATGGATATAATCCTTGATCCGGTTCATAAAGGTTTCATCAGTTTTTCCCGCGCGGCGGATCACCAGCAAACGTTGAATGAATATATAAATAGCCATCAGTGATAAAAGTAAAAGGACGATCATGATCCAGCCTCCTTTAGCGGCCAGATCTATTACATTTAGTTCTGCCTGGGTCTGCATGGCAACTGCTGTCAGATCGGGCATTTCATCCACAACTTCCGTTCCCACTGCCTGTAATGAAAGTAATAAACTCATGTTGTTGTTTGTTTTTAATTTGTTATCAGATATAATTTCTTAACTTCTTTTTTGCTCACTTTTTAACTTCTAAACAAGCTTTATAAAGTGAAATCGTTTTTTCCAGTCCGTAATAGAGCGCATCACATATCAGTGCGTGACCAATAGACACCTCTTCCAGGAAAGGAATATGCCGGCTAAACCAGGCCAGGTTTTCCAGACTCAGGTCATGGCCTGCATTTACACCCATCCCCAGGTTTTTTGCCACCCGGGCTGCTTCCACAAACGGAGCTACCGCCTGTTCCTTACCGGTGGAATAAAGAGTCGCATACGGTTCTGTGTAGAGTTCCACCCGGTCCGTACCTGTTTTTGCAGCCCATTCAATCTGTTCCGCGTCTGTACCAATAAAAAGAGAGGTGCGGATTCCTTTTTCCCGGAAAATATCCACCAGTTCGGATAACCGGTCAAAATGGTTTTTTACATCCCATCCTGCATTGGATGTGATGGCATCCGGAGCATCCGGAACAAGGGTTACCTGTGTAGGTTTTACTTTCACCACCAGATCCACAAAACTATCTGACGGATATCCCTCAATATTAAATTCTGTTTTTACAAGTGGTTTCAGGGCATACACATCCGCATACCGGACATGTCTTTCATCGGGTCGTGGGTGAACCGTGATTCCCTGTACGCCAAAAGATTCACAATCCGCAGCAACTTTTAGAAGATCCGGCATGTTACCTCCACGAGCATTCCGGATGGTTGCCACTTTGTTGATGTTCACACTTAAATTAGTCATTGTATATGATTATGTCTGTATCTTTTGATTATTTTTGTAAGAAATATATCGGCAAATTTAGTAGTATTTAGGGAATATAAAGAATAATGTTAGCGAAAGAT
>JAJQES010000503.1 GCA_021201565.1 Tannerellaceae bacterium | reverse complement strand
ATCTACTTTTTATTTTAATTGGAGGAGTTATTTCGTTTAATCAGGTGTTTATTGCTTATCAGGATTGTCAGGCTATTTTAGGTAATACGATTTATCTTATTTGTCTTTCTTCTTTTATGCTGTATCTGCTTGTAATGTACTTTAATTATTTTTATCTGACACCCCAATTTCTTTTGAGAAGCAGATATGTTCCCTATTTGGTTATCCTGTGTCTGATTGTATTTTTATTGCCCACCTTCTCTGTTAGGGGGGAATATTTAGTGCGGAATTTTTTTGGTCTTCCACACCGGATCTCCTCTTATCTGAGTCCACTTATCTGGATTGATAATTTATCTGCTTCCGTGATCACAGCCGTTTGTTTTTGTGGAGTTTCAGCCATTATGCTGTTTCGTAAGTGGATAACCGGCAATGAAGATGTCAACCGTCTGGAAGGAGAACATCTCAAATCCGAATTGAATAAACTGAAAGGACAGATCGCTCCTGCTTTTTTATCCGCAACGCTTCGGAATGCGTCTGCTCTGGCAGAGAAGAATCCGGAAAAAGCAAGCAGCTTGTTAATGCGATTGGGACAGTTATTGAGATATCAGTTGTATGATTGTAACAGAGAGCGGATTTTGCTAAGAACAGAAATTGGTTTTTTAACCGGATTCCTGGAACTGGAACAGGTAAACAGAACAGCTATTCGCTATCATATCCATGTAGAGGGAGATATCAATAATCTGTTTGTTTCTCCTATGCTTTTCATTTCTCTTGTTCAGTGCCTGTTAATGGAACGTGCTTCATTGGACTTGTTTTTTCTTTTTGATAAAGAAACCCTTACTTTTACAGGTAGAACAGGATCTGAAAAAGAATGGGATGCAGGGACCTTCTCTGTGGTACAGCAGAGACTGGAACTGCAATATCCTGATAAATATCTGTTGAAAACAGGGACTGGCATGGTGGAACTGACATTAGATTTTGTGGAATGATGGGGATAGAGAATAAGCAAGACGGAATATCTTCGTTTCTGACCAGCGATAGATATCGTTTACACAGGCATTTGATGTTGCAGGTTGTAATTCTGGCCATTTCCGTCAGTATATTTTTTGATGCTCCGGACAGGTTAAATCTATCTTTAAACCGTTTATACGGTTGGGTAAGTTATTTCCTGTTTCTTAATATGCTTGTGTATGTGAATGCCTACCTGTTGTTTCCCTGGTTGCTGGCAAAAAACAGGTTGTTCTCTTATGCCGTGTCGGTGGTTCTGTTTACTATTTTTGCCTTATTGATAATGATGGTATTACAGGAACTTTTTTATGATATAGCAGTGACTCAGCAGCAGCCTTCCGGGGTAGCTCTTTTTCTGAGTATAGCCTCTTCTATGTGCACGATCTTTCTGTTTCTGGGAGGAATATCCACACTCTTGCTATTTAAACAATGGATAATAAGCAACCGGCATATCCATGATCTCCGCCTGGCCACCTTCCGGTCGGAACTCAATTTCCTGAAAAGCCAGATAAATCCCCACTTTCTGTTTAATATGCTTAATAATGCGCATGTGATGGTAGACGAAGACCCAAACATGGCTTCCCATATATTAGAGAAACTGGATGAGATGTTACAATATCAGTTTAATGACAGTACACAGGAGCGTGTTTCGTTAAAAGCTGATATCGCTTTACTGAGGGCTTTCCTGGATTTGGAAAAAGTCCGCCGTGACTCTTTTGATTATGAGGTTATAGTGGAAGGAATGGTCGAAGACATAACAGTACCTCCTTTACTCTTTATCCCGTTTGTGGAAAATGCGGTCAAACATAATCCGGATACCCGTCTGTCGTATGTACATATCAGGTTCAGGAGAGAAAATAATAGTTTGTTATTTGAATGTGAAAATTCAAAACCGTTAAATCCAATCAAACGGGCTACCGGCGGGCTGGGCCTGGCAAATATAAAACGCCGGCTGGACTTATTGTTTGAAAATAAGTATGTGTTGGATATCATAGAAACCGGAACAACTTATACTATAAATTTAAAAGTAAGCGTATGAAATGTATTATCGTAGATGATGAGCCCATTGCCCGTAAGGGAATAAAAAAATTAGTCGGCCAGATCCCCCAACTGGAATTACTGGACAGTTTCGGTAGTGCTGAAATGGCATCCGGATTTATGCAGACGACCCAGGTTGATCTGGTATTCCTGGATATCCAGATGCCTGGTATAAATGGAATAGAGTTTGCCCGGACGATCCCAAAACATACACTGGTCATTTTTACTACCGCATACTCTGAATATGCTCTGGATAGTTATGAGGTGGACGCCATTGATTATCTGGTCAAGCCGGTTGATCCTGTAAAATTCCGTAAAGCAGTGGATAAGGCTATTACTTATCACTCTTTACTGATAGATGAGGAGAAAAAGAGTATGGAAAATATCGGGGAAGAAACTATTTATGTCAAATCCGACAGGCGTTATTTTAAAGTAAACCTGCAGGATATACTTTTCATAGAAGGGTTGAAAGACTATATTATTATCCAGATGGATGGTCAACGTATTATTACCCGGATGACCATAAAAAATATGTATGACCTGTTACCGAAAAACACATTCTTACGGATAAACAGGTCCTATATTGTAAATAAAAATAAGATTGATTCGTTCGACAACAATGATGTTTTTATTAAGAATCATGAAATTGCGATCGGAAATTCATACCGTGATACCTTTTTTGAAGAATTTCTGAAAAATAAATCATTGTAATAGTCCCTGCCGGCTGTCTGATTTAGAGAAAAGATTTATTTTTACACCTTTAAATGAGGATTGAGTATAAACCCTAATTATCAGATTTTTTAAGATGAAAAGAGTCACATGTATTGTAAGTATTTTCTTTTTATTCATTTCTTTATCCGCTTTCTCTAAGAATAAAGATAAAGAATTGGCGTCCATTTTGGAACGTCTGGACCCAGGCCTCAGGTATGTTACCGGAGATATTAAACTCCCATCTCCGGACAATAAGAATATCCAGATTACCTGGAGTAGCAATGATGACCGGCTGATGGATGCCAACGGAAAAGTGACCCGCCCGGCTGTTGGGATGGGAGATAAGCAGGTGTTGCTGACTGCAACTGTAAGCACGAAAAAATCTTCTGCCGTAAAAAGTTTTCCCATAACTGTGGCGGAAGAGGAGTATGGGTATCTGATGAGTTATATCCTGCCCGGTGAAACCGGAAGGACAAACAGTTTTTTTATAGCCGCTGGTACAGATGGAAAACAGTACACTGCGTTGAATAATGACAAAGCAGTTGTTTATCCGTTGGAAGGTTCCAAAAAACTACGTTCTCCCCGGTTGTTCAGAAAGCCGGATGGCTCGTTTGGCCTGATAGCGATAGATAGTGACCGGGAGGGAATGATTGTTTATCATTCTCCGGATTTGATCAGCTATGAGGATGAAAAATATCTGACATTGAATGAGGAGGGAATCCATGTCCGGGAGTTTATCTGTACGTATGATAATCTCAGACAGGTCTATGCGATTAAGTGGATAGCAACAAATGGAGATTATTACGAATCAACTACCAGGGACTTTCAGACGATAGAAACCAATACCCGGGTACCGGCTTTTTTATTGCCGGAAGTACCGGCCGGTTCTCCGGATGGAGCTACGGACAGAAGTGTGATTGGTTTAACGAAAAATGAATATGATAGAGTTGTCCGGAAATATGGAAAAATCACAAATACAGCAATGGCCGCGATCCCTTCTGTGTCCGTCCGGAAAGGAAGCCCTCTTCAGTTGCCGGCAAAAGTAACCGCGGAATATAGCGATGGCTCTACCAAACAAATGGGGGTTGTCTGGGATAGCGCTGATATAGATAACATGGATTTGAATACTCCCGGAACCTATACAGTAAAAGGGGTGGTCCAACAACCGGACTATACTTCTCCGTTGGTACGCCAGCGAGCCGACCCGTGGGTATTCAAAGGCGATGATGGATACTATTATTTTACCGCATCTTATCCGATGGTTGGAGAAAACGATCCGGAAGGGTATGACCGTGTGATCTTACGTCGCGCGGAAACCATAGAAGGATTGGCGGAAGCCGAAGAAATCAGTATTTGGCAGGAAAAAGAGTGCCCTTCGTGTTTCCGGTATGTCTGGGCACCTGAGATTCACCAGATAGAAGGCACCTGGTATGTGTTTTTTACGACATCCGTCTCCCGCAATGTGTGGCATATCCGTCCGCGTATTATCAGCTGTACGTTGGGCGAAAGAGATCCTTATAATCCCGAATGCTGGGAAAATATAGGGCAGTTGATGGAACCTGCCGCCGGTGATGAGTATTCGTTTACACACTTCTCACTGGATATGACTCATTTCAGTGCCAATGGAAAACACTATGTGGTCTGGGCGGAAAAACCGAATACTTCGGATATATTGATCGCTTCGGTAGATGGGAAAGCACCCTGGAAAGTAACCAGTAACTATACGTTGCTTACTAAGCCGGAATATGCCTGGGAACATGACCATGATACGTGGGTAAACGAAGGACCGGCTGTTATTAAAAACAATGGAAAGGTCTATCTGGCTTATTCCGCCTCCGCGGTCAATCACACATACTGTGTCGGATTATTGTATGCGGATGAACAGGCGGATCTGCTGAATCCGGCTTCCTGGACAAAACTCAGGTATCCTGTATTATCGACAGAAGATCTGCCGGCAGACCAAAACGGACCGGGACACAATTCCTTTACTGTTGACCAGTATGGCAATCCGGTCATAGTATATCATGCACGGAATCCGGAAGAAACCATTGATGGTGGTTTGTATGACCCGGGACGGCATGCTTTTGCGAAAAGCGTTCATTTTGCGTTTGATGGTACTCCGGTCCTGAATATGACCCGTGAACAGGAACTGGCTCCTGAAAACAAACAAGTAACTATTGAGGTGATTGTTTCGGAATAGAAATAACAGTGTCCGGGATTCGTTCCGCTGACCGTTAGGTCCCGAAACGAATCCCGGGCACAAATAATCTGTATCAATACAGATACATTTCCCGTAATTTGCTGATGTCTGCTTTCAGACATTGAGTGAGGTAATTTTCCACAGTCCCGTATTCAGCTTCAATTGTATTAAAGGCGTTACCAATGTATTCAAGTTGTACGGAATTGGCATAATACATGGCTTTTCCTATATTCTCATCGCCATATTTCTGAATACTTTCTTCCAGGGACGCTCCTAATAATGTATTCGTCAGCAGATAGTCATTTATGATCGTCTCTCTTTCCACTCCCAGGGCAGACAGGAACATGGCGGAAGCAAATCCGGCACGGTCTTTCCCCGCGGTACAGTGGAATACAACAGGCAGGTTTCCTTCCTCTGAGATCGTGGCGAAAAAAGATTTGAATACTTCCTCATAAGTATCTACAAAAGCTGCATTACTTTCAATCATGGTTTGCCGTACATATTCATACTCACCGGCCAGCATCTTGTCAATAAAGTCCTGGATGGTAGAAGTGTTACCGGATTCTACGGTGTACTCAAGCCGTTTGGTTACGGTAGAGGGTACGATATCCGGTGCCTGCGTTTTTTCCTCTTCCGTGCGGAAGTCAATAATCGTTTTTAAAGGGAGGCTTGTTAAATAAGTAACATCCGCGGAAGTCAGTTCACTGAGATTACCGGAGCGGAAGATCAGCCCCCATTTGATAAATTTACCCTCTTTGGTTTTGTAACCTCCCAGGTCCCGGAAGTTTGCCTGACCGGCCATAGGGAGTACACGGTTTGCGATCACGCCCCGGTTACTCTCTTTCCATTCAAAACAATACTGGGCATATCCATCCGTTTGTAATTCAAATGAACCGCTGCCTGAGTTGGTTAATACCGGATGAGTAAAGTCCGCTTCTTCCCGGTCATTCATCGGATAGAGATTCCAGGGGCCTTCTTCTGTGATGGTAAGGGTCGCTTTTTTACTATCCTTGTCTATGGTTATCCCGGCAATAGTTGTTATATCTAAACCGGCAAACAGCTCTTTCTCTTCATTCTTAGGCGTTTCATCCTCTGAGCAGCTTACGCCACTGAATGCGATAACAGTACATGCAAGTACACTTTTTAAATTAAATCTAACGTTCTTCATTTCTATTTTGTCAGTTGTTTATTCCGGTGACAAAAGTAGCAGGGAGATGTTTCGACGGTATGACGTAAAAAATACAATTTGATTAAGTAATAATGGATAAAATAACCAGAAATGGGGATTGAACCATACTAAAAAAATGATGTTATTTTGTACCCTACTGACCAGTCAAACACCCGAATAGTTTCATATTTTTTCAAGTTCTTCATACTGTTGCTTCATAAATAACCTTCTTTCCCGGTAGTTACTACCCGACAGAATCGTAGCCCCTTTTTTAATATTGTTAATGATTACTTCCTGCGCCTTTACATCTTCTTCATTTTCGGTATAAGCAAAAGAGAGGTGATACAGGAAATAAAAAACCGTACTCCCTTTGGAACTACTTATTGTGTTGCTATGAAAATTCATATCAATGGGTGAAACCGCAAATGTGAAATTCCAGGAGGTAACATCAGCCGGATTTTCACACATCTCTTCAATCCATCTCAACATATCTATCAATTCCTCTTTAATCGCCTCAGCGTCGATTCGGGTAATCATATCCACATCCAGAAAAAAGCGGATATCTTTTACCGTATTTTTAATAATATGAGGTCCCCATATTACAGTTATATTCCGGAAAGACTCCATAAGCTGCCGGTTATAAGTATTAGGTTCTTCAAATAATCCCCAGCTTTCACTTACTTTTTGGAAAAAGTTTTTATCGAGATGTGGTGTTGTAAAATAAGTCAGCTTCATCAATAATAGCTGGCTCAGTTTATTATAACGAATATAAAGTACTTCGGGCAAACGGCTGCAAATAGCTGTATAGGAACTATTCTCAGATTGGATAGCAGTTTCCAGAATAGAAAACATTTTATTGATATGAGTTTTATTGACATTAAAAGATAAAGGGTCAGGAAAACGGTAAACATGCAACGAACTTATACTTGCCGGATTCTTTTCCCCCAGAGACTCAATGGAAATACCTAATTCAGTACAAATATTAAAAATCTCATCAAATGTAAATTTGTATTCCCCTCTCAATCTTCGCCATACAGACTTATAATCCTTACCCGTAATTGTACCCAGCTTATCAATAATCTGAGTTTCATTCTGAATTCGCAGAAGAAGAATTTTCCTGAGGTTAGTAAGCAAGGTATTGTATGTTTGCATAATAATAAAGTTAAGACGCTGTCAAAAATCTGTCTCTAATACAAATCTGACGCTG
>JAJQES010000079.1 GCA_021201565.1 Tannerellaceae bacterium | reverse complement strand
GATCTATTGAAGAAGTTTACAATGAACATCCTGAATTTGAAAAAGCAAACCTGATCGAACGTCTTTGCATTCCGGATCGCATCTTTTCATTCCGTGTCACCTGGACAGATGATAAAGGCCAGGTACATACGAACATGGCTTACCGTGTACAACATAACAACGCCATCGGCCCCTACAAAGGCGGTATGCGTTTCCACGCTTCTGTAAACCAGTCTATCCTGAAATTCCTTGCCTTTGAACAAACGTTCAAAAATTCTTTGACTACTCTTCCGATGGGTGGTGGCAAAGGAGGTTCTGACTTTAACCCGAAAGGAAAATCAAACGCTGAGATCATGCGGTTCTGCCAGGCTTTCATTATGGAACTATGGCGCCACATTGGCCCGGACACAGATGTTCCCGCGGGAGATATCGGTGTAGGTGGACGTGAGGTTGCTTATATGTATGGAATGTATAAAAAAATGGCCCGTGAAAACACCGGTACTTTCACAGGGAAAGGTATCGAATTCGGTGGTTCATTGATCCGTCCGGAAGCAACAGGTTACGGAAATGTGTACTTCCTGTTGGAAATGCTGAAAACACGTAACATTGATATTAAAGGTAAAGTGGTGACCGTATCCGGTTCCGGTAACGTAGCTCAATATACAACAGAAAAACTGATCGCGCTGGGTGCTAAAGTTGTCACTCTGTCAGACTCAAACGGTTACATCTATGATCCGGAAGGCATTGACAGCGAAAAGCTGGAATATGTAATGGAACTGAAAAACCTCTATCGCGGCCGGATCAAAGAATACGCTGACAAATATGGTTGCAAATATGTAGAAGGCGGACGTCCATGGGCTGAAAAATGTGATATTGCTCTGCCAAGTGCGACTCAGAATGAATTGACAGGCGACGATGCGAAAGTACTATTAGCAAACGGATGTATCGCTGTGTCAGAAGGTGCAAACATGCCTTCTACTCCGGAAGCGATTGACGCCTTCCTCGAAGCCGGTATCCTGTATGCTCCGGGTAAAGCGGCTAACGCCGGTGGTGTATCTGTATCCGGTCTGGAAATGACTCAGAACGCCATGAAACTGAGCTGGACAAGCGAAGAGGTAGATGAAAAACTGAAAAGCATCATGAAATCCATTCACGAACAATGTGTAAAATATGGTAAAAACGCAGACGGCTTTGTAAACTATGTAAACGGAGCAAACATTGCCGGATTTATGAAAGTAGCCAAAGCGATGATGGCACAGGGCATTCTTTAATTGACAGTGGACAATGGACATTTGACAATTAAATAAGATATTAATGATCATCTTTTAAAAGGCTGTGTATTCTCCGGGAACACAGCCTTTTGCTATTTCATATACTCTGTAATTATGAACAGAATGAAGAAAATTGTCAATTGTCAATTGCCAATTGTCAATTTAATTTTACCTTCGTGTCTGGAATGAAACAGAAAGAAATAGAAAAACTATACATGACTCTTACCGGAAACCCGCCTGTAAAAACAGATCAGTTATCTGCGGCCGGTTCCAACCGGGAATACTTTCGTCTGTACGGAAGTAAAACGGTGATAGGAGTATATGGGAACTCCCCGGAAGAAAATAATGCGTTTATCTATCTCTCTTCTTTCTTTAGAAAAGCCGGCCTTCCTGTTCCGGAAGTATATATATACTCTCCCGGTAAAACCTGCTATTTACAGGAAGACTTAGGAGATACTCTTCTGTTTGACGCAATCCGTTCCGGCCGGGAAAGCGGACACTTCACCCCACAGGAAAAGGAGGTATTACGAAAGGCCATGGAGCTTTTACCCGCTATACAATTTGCGGATACAGCCGGCGAATTAGACTACACCCAATGCTATCCACTCCCTTCTTTCAACAAAAGATCCATCTTCTGGGACCTGAATTATTTCAAATACTGTTTTCTGAAAGCAACAGACATTGAATTTTCGGAAGATAAACTGGAAGATGATTTTGAAAACCTATCCGGATACCTGTTAAAAGAGACAACAGACACATTTATGTACCGCGATTTCCAATCCAGGAATATCATGCTCAAAGAAAATGATCTTTTCCTGATTGATTTCCAGGGCGGACGAAAAGGCCCCCTCCAATATGATGTAGCCTCTTTTGTCTGGCAGGCAAAAGGAAATTATCCGGAGGACCTCCGGGAAGAATTAGTAAATTGCTATCTGAATAAAGTACAACACTATTTGCCGGTGAATGAAACTAAGTTTAAAGAGCAATTAAGGCATTTTTTACTTTTCCGGACGTTGCAGGTATTGGGTGCCTACGGGTTCAGAGGCTTTTTTGAAAGAAAGCCACATTTTATCCAGAGTATTCCTTTTGCATTGGACAACCTGAGAACATTACTGGAAACTGATTTTCCCGGCTATCCTTATCTTTGTTCATTAGTAAGACAGTTAACTGACAAAAAAAATTGCGGGAAGGAGTAAATGAATATGCTTGAAGTAACAATATATAGTTTCTCATATAAAAAAGGTATTCCAGAGGATACTACAGGGAATGGAGGTGGATTCGTCTTTGATTGCCGGGCCATTCATAACCCGGGCCGGTATGAAGAATACAAATCGCAAACCGGACTGGATGAACCTGTGATTACATTCCTGGAAGAAGACGGGGAAATTGAGACATTCCTGGCATCTGTTTATCCTTTGACGGATATGTCTGTCAAACGGTATATGGAACGTGGCTTTAGTAATCTGATGATCGCTTTTGGCTGTACCGGAGGGCAACACCGTTCCGTATACTGCGCGCAACACTTAGCAGAATATATACATATACATTATCCGGTACGAATAGAACTCATTCATAGAGAACAATATATTTCACAAACTTTTGAACCTGTTTTATGAAAGCTATGATCTTTGCGGCCGGTCTGGGCAATCGGTTGAAACCCCTGACCGACACCACCCCTAAAGCACTTATCCCCGTAAACGGAAAGCCCATGCTTGAACACATTCTGGTAAAATTAAAAGCAGCCGGTTTCCGGGAGATAGTAATCAATGTCCATCATTTAGGTGATCAGATCATTGATTTCCTGAATGCAAATAATCAGTTCGGACTTAAAATAGATATTTCCGATGAACGGGACTATCTGTTGGATACAGGAGGAGGTATTAAACATGCCGCCCGGTTCCTGGCAGGGAGTGAACCTTTTCTTGTTCACAATGTGGATATCCTGTCAAATGTAGATCTAAAAGCTATTTACGATGCTCATTTACAAAGCAGCACAATCGCGACCCTACTGGTCAATAAACGGCAAACCTCCCGCTACCTGCTTTTCAATGAGGAGTATAAACTGTGTGGCTGGCGAAACAGGGAAACAGGAGAAGTCAAATCCCATTATCCGGACTTTGACCCTGAAAAATATACCGAATTTGCTTTTGGAGGTATTCACGTCATGTCTCCGGACATCTTTGAATGGATGGATGAATGGACGGGAAAGTTTTCCATTATCAATTTCTATCTGTCAATTTGCGCGAAAGCCAGGATCCAGGCGTATGAACCTGCCAACCTTCAGTTAATGGACATTGGCAAACCTGATACCCTGAAACAGGCAGAAGCCTGGCTGAAAAAATGGGGCTAACCGGCATACACGCTTACATCAAACACAAATATATCATGAAAAAAATCATCTTTCTTCTTATCGTACTCTGCTCTTATCTGGCAGGAAACACCCAGAATAAGCCTTTACAATTTAATGAGAACGGACGTTTTAAAATCGTTCAGTTTACAGATGTTCATTACATTCACGGAGATGACCGGTCGGATATTTCCCTGGAAAGGATCAACGAAGTACTGACCGCTGAAAAACCGGATCTGGTCTTGTTTACCGGCGATCTGATCTACGGCGGTGATGCCGCTTCCGGGATGAAAACGGTACTGGAACAGGTCTCAAAACGGCAGATCCCTTTCGGGGTTCTGTTTGGTAATCACGATGATGAGCACTCTCTTTCCCGGGAGGAGCTATTTGACATCATCAAAGAGATTCCTTATAATTATACCGCTACGGTAGCAGGGTTGTCTGGGGTTACCAACTTCATATTACCGGTTCTTTCCGGCAAAAAACAGAAAGAGGCTGCGATCCTCTACTGTATGGACTCACATGCCTATTCTCAAATCAACGGAATCGGGGGATACGACTATATTAAGTTTGACCAGATCCAATGGTACCGTGAAAACAGCCGGTCTTATACCGCAAAAAATGGAGGCACTCCTATTCCTTCCCTGGCATTTTTCCATATTCCACTGCCGGAATACAATCAGGCAGCTTCTGATGAAAATGCTATCCTGATTGGAACCCGGAAAGAAAAAGCGTGTGCTCCACAGCTAAATTCCGGCCTCTTCTCTTCCATGAAAGAGATGGGAGACATTCAGGCGATATTTGTAGGACATGACCACGATTGTGATTATGTTGTAAACTGGAAAGGCATTTTATTAGGATACGGCCGCTATACAGGAGGGCAAACCGTTTACAACAATCTTCCCAATGGAAACGGCGCCCGGGTGATTGAGCTAACAGAAGGAGAAGAAGGATTTAACACATGGATCCGGCTAAAAGACAATGAAATAATCAACAAAGTAAATTATCCGGAAGACTTTGTAAAGAAATAAATTTACTTTGTGAGCTGAGACTCTCTATGTTCCCCGGCCTGACCGGGGAACATATTATTTTTTACTCCGGTTTCAATACTACACCCAGACTTTTCTTTCCATCCATTTTTATCACAATGGGTTTTTCAAAGTGCACCAATCGCAAATATTCAGTCTCTGTAACAGCCGGTTGACTATTTAGAAACTCCTCATCAAACCACCCATCCTTTTTGAACGGATTAATCGTAAAGTAACCCACACCGAAAGAAGTCAGATTCTGGAAAAAGTGAGTTCCCTGGCTGGGGTCAATCCGGTAATTTTCCAACCCTGCTTCTACAATGACCCGCGCATTACTGATATGAGGCCATTTCACAGGAATCCCCAACCAATGGTCACTACTTCCCCAACGGCCGGGTCCCACCAATACATAACTGGACTCTTTGGCAGTAAATTCACGATTGATCTTTTCTATCTCATACGCAATCAACTGATTATGTGAAGAATTAAAAGCACCGGATTTTACATATAAAATATCCTGTACATCCGTTACAATTCCATGTCCCAGTACACTATCCGATAAAATAATAGCTTCTTCCTCTTTTATCTGTGTAAGGTCTTCATTCATCACCTCTTTATTATCTACGATGGGACGGATCTGAAGAATATAGAAAGTAGCCATCTGCGGATTGTCTTTATGTATATTGACAGCAAATTCAATCTCCACAGGACGCGCCATCTCCTCCTGCCCTATATGCAGAATCTGTCCTAACGTTTCAGCCATTGGAAAAACCTCATGTTGCAGGATATTTACAAAAGAGATGATCTTACGTCCTCCGGGATAATAGCCATCCCGTATGATCTGGTCATACGGATCAAACGTAGAAACTATATATTTTAGTGAGCCATCCGCATCCGCATCTTTTACACTTAAACGAAGCAGATTAAAGGAATCATCTTCTGAAAACTGCTCTGTCAGATTGTCCAGATCCAGCGCATAAAAACGAGTTTGCGTTTCCCGTAACGCAAAATCCATGGTACTCATCTGAAGAATATTATGGGGATGATGGGGAGAGAACCGGAGAGTTACCCCTCCATCTACAATATATTTGCCAAGCCCCAGCGCGATATTGGCAATTCCATCTTCTGCCTTTTCATTCCCGATCGGATAGAAATTCAGGGAACGGGCGACTCCCGAAATAGTCGGATAAAAATGGTTATTATATTGTGAACCGACTACTTCCTGCAATACAATCGCCATTTTTTCCTGGTCAATCAGATTGGAAGTAGCCGTCATATAGGCTTTACTGTCTTTATAGAAAACAGATGCATACACTCCTTTAATAGCATCACTCACCATTCGCAACATCTCATACCTATCCTCTACTTTCGGGACCATATAAGTTGAATAGATACCGGCAAACGGCTGATAGTGGGAATCCTCCAGCAAGCTCGACGAGCGGACGGCAACAGGACTTTTCACTACATCAAAAAAGGCCATCAAATCTTCAATCAAATAAGAAGGCAGACTTGCATGCAGGAAGTAACGCAAAATATCTCCATCTTCCGTATCACTTAACGCGACAGGATAAAGATCATTTGTTTCCATAAACTCATCAAAGACATCTGTAGATATCACGACCGTTTTAGGAATGGTTACCAAAAGGTTATCTTTTGAAAGTTCGCGGTTACGTTTCACCATGGTGCCGATAAAAGCCAGACCTCTCCCTTTCCCTCCCAGGGATCCGTTTCCAATCCGGGCAAAGTTACTATACTCATCGAAGCGGTCTTTCTGGTATACTGCTACTACACCCGTATTCTTCATACGGCGGTATTCCACGATCAGGTCAAAGATTAGTTTCCGCGCTTCATCCATATCCGCGTAATCACTGACATCTACCTGTCTCAATATCTCCGCCGGTGGAAACATAGCCCGGGAATAAAAGAAACGCGAAAAGTGGTTACGGGAAAGATGATACACCAACGAGTCATCCGGAATATCAAACACTTTCTTTTGCAGATCCTTCAAATCCTTAATACGCATAATCTCCTCTTTCGTCTGGGGATTCAGAATGACGAAATCACCGAACCCAAACCGTTGCATGATCTTTTTTCTTAAATCCTGCGGATAACTTTTGGAGTTTTTATCTATAAAAGAGGCATTTAATTCTTTCGCATATACTTCATTACTGGATTCTGAAGACTCCAGTACAAAAGGAATGATCATGCCGGTTTTCCGTACATACTGACCGAATTTATAACCGGCAAAAGGGTCTTTTATCCCATTATGCATAAAGCTCATATCCGAGATAATACCCAGCATATTATTCTTGTATTTATCAAAAATACGGACCGCTTCCTCATACGTACGCGCCAGTTTGATTTTGGGTCGCCCACGCATGCGCAGCGTACGCTGATGATCATTCAACGCCTCTTTCGAGAATTCCAGGCTTTGCTCCAGAACAAACTTGTAAAGGTGAGGCAAAGCGGAAGAATAGAAACGAACGGAATCCTCTACCAGTAAAATGATCTGTACCCCTACACTTTCACTATCATCCTCCGCATTCATTTTATCTTCCAGCAATTTGATGATCGCCAGGAAAAGTTCGGCATTCCCTAACCAGCTGAAAATATAATCAATCGCACTTAAATCTTCATCCGCCACCCGCCTGGACACCTCTTTGGAAAAAGGAGTAAGCACCACAATAGGGA
>JAJQES010000514.1 GCA_021201565.1 Tannerellaceae bacterium | reverse complement strand
GTTACGGATAGTTGCAGTAAATCCGGCTTCCGCAGAAAGTTCAATTTCTCCACCCAGTATAAGAGGAGTTTTCTTATTGGTATTGAACCCGGCCAGGCTCTGGGATAGATCACTTTCGACAGGTATATCTTCCAGGTCACCATCAAAAGAGAGGCTTCCTTCCAGCTTCTGTTCATGGCCGGTGATCCCTAATAACCGGAGGGTAGCAGACCATTTGCCAGCATCGGCTCCTTCAGGTATCTTTATAAAATCCAACGCCACTCTGGAAGCCTCACTATATACATTCCCGTCAATAGTGAACCGTCCGGCGACCCCGGACAGATAGCCCCGGATCATACTGACTCTTTCCGCATGTTCTCCCTTTACTTCCAGAACCAGGGTAAACCCGCGTACCTGTTGGTGCATAATAGCAGCCAGTTGATAGTCACGGTCTGCCGCCAGCTCCCTTTCCAGCATTCCGGTAAACAACCAGTCCGGAAGAGGCTCAAGGGAGGTCCCTTCAGAAACAGTATTGACGTTTGCCACTCCATCCGTCACCGGAATCTGCGCTACCGGATTATACAGATAAAAGGTGTAATCACCCGGGTTCAGGAGCCGGGACAGCGTGTAGGTATCCGTAGTGGCCTCCTCCTGTATCGTAGACGTAGAAATGGTATAAACAGAAGGTTTCTCTATCTCCTCCCCTCTGTCTTTCCAGGAAGTAGTAATAGTCACCTGTGCCTGGTCAGGATGGTCCGTATTATAGATAGGATCCTTCACACAACCGGAGAAGAAAACAAGAAACCCCACCCAGCCTCCCCAGAAGGAAGGTAATAATAAGCCCTGCTGTATCCGGTCCTTTGTTGTCATGTTATTTCTCATTTTTTATTCTTCATTTTATCAGCCAGACCAAACTAATACCCGCCTGGGTGGGTCCCCAGAAATTTTTGGCCAGATCCTGCCCTTTAGCTACCCGGACACCGTTCGAGAGGAAGAATGTATCATACGTAAACCGTGTATAGCCCAACCCCAGATTGAAATCAATCGCAAAACAGTTTCCCAGGGGCAACTGGTATCCTACCGTTACACCACCTCCATAGATATTCCCCTGGTACCCGGTAGTCTTTGACAGGAGGTTTGCCATCCCTTTGTAAATATTAGCCTCACCGATATTACCCCCCACCCCTATATAAAAAGGAATAGATTCCAACAGATACCAGCGTATCTCAGGACTGACGAGCCACATCTTTTGCACCCTGCCATGATTACTGCCCCAATGTGCAAAACTACCGTCCAGTTTGATACCCACGTGACGGTTCACACGCCACTCCAGACCCAGGGTAGGTGTCAGGAAAGCATCATAAAGCAGGTTGGTCCGGATAGTAAAGGGAGCATATCCGGTTTGACGGGCAGGAGGTGCAGGAAGAACAGAAGGTTCGGGCTCCGGTTCAACCACGGGCTCCGGCACCCGGACAGGTTCCGGCTCAGAAACCGGTTGTGGTTCCGGTTCAGGTATCTCCACAGGGGTAGGAATCCGGAGAGTAACCACTACGACATCTTTCTGTCCCTGGTAGGTTCCGGCATAGTTTTTTGTAATGAAATGCTCTTCCTTTAATCCTTTCCGGACAATCAGTTCGGATTTTACACGGTTGGAACGGATAAAAGCCGTATTCAGATTCTCACGGTGCGCGGGCAGGGAAGCACAATATCCTTCCACATAGATAGGTATCGTACCGGAAAGAATTTCAGTGTGGTAAGTATCCACCAATTTATAGAGTTGTTCCAGGGCACTCCCGTTTCCTCCCCATGGCGCATAGAACATATCTTTCCCCGCAACAAAACGAAATGTGATGATTTCATCCTCCGGTTGGCTGGCGTTTGTAGTTGCATAAACTATCCTTCCGGTTGAAAGGAAAACGCAAAATATGAAGAAAAATTTATTCAAAGACATTCTCAATTCAAATTTACACACTATATTTATCTTTCTTTATTAACGGCAATTGCATCAGGTTCCGGTAAAAGATGGATATCGATTCCAAAAATAAGGCTTATCAATAGCCTC
Organism: Tannerellaceae bacterium; assembly: GCA_021201565.1. GTDB lineage: Bacteria > Bacteroidota > Bacteroidia > Bacteroidales > Tannerellaceae > UBA4116. The sequence continues at coordinate 5,277 of JAJQES010000514.1, read as the reverse complement.
TTGCGTGACAAATCGTAATTTTTATAGGACAAATCATGTAAAAATGCCTATTGTTATATGTAACTCTTCACTACAAACAAACCAGAAAAAAACATAGTCCTGTACGAACTAATTCCTCTGAATATAAGCCATTAAGCAATTGATTCCGGATATTACAACCGGGTGCCCTACTCACTTTTCCCTGATTCCGGCGGTGTAGGATGATTGAATATCCGGGAAGCGCCATTTTTTTCCGGGCTAATCAGGTGGGATTTCCCTTTGTTTTTCAACATCTTGCGATATACAGACGGACTGATATGATAATGGGAGCGAAACAGGCGGTAAAAAGTTCGTACAGAACTATAACCACATAATTCGGCTATATTTTCAATGATTTCATCGGTAGTTTCCAGCAGATATTTCGCTTCTTCCAGCCGTAGGGTAGTGATATATTCCTGTAGGGTTTTCCCGGTAGTGAGTTTAACCGCTTCAAACAAATAATTACGATTGGTAGAGAGTTCGGTAACCAGCCTGTTAGTATCTATATCGAACTTCACAAAATTTCTGTCAGTCAATAAATATTCCTCTAAACAGCTAAACAATTCATGATGACGGTTTTCGCCGGATCTCTGTACCGGCACCATTACATGTTTATCCTCTTTCTCCACCTTGTTTACATGTATAGAATTTTGTATATCAAGACGTTGCAACAAATCAAGGTTTTTTTTCTGTAACTTCCGGTAAAAACAAAATAATATAACAGACAACAGTAGAAAGAGAAACAAAACGACTAAACCTAAAACGATCCACATGTTTTGCGTCCGGAATTCTACATACACATCTGAAAAACCTACTATAAAAATTATAAACTCTAATTCATGCGGGAACATATCTACACTAAATAGAATAAAACAATAACTACCCTCACAAATGTAACGGAAATAGAGACTCCTACGGAAAAAACAGTTCCCGCATATTTACTACTTTGTCAAAAACATCTATCACTTTGTCCCGCCTGTATACGGAGAGCTTATTGGCAAGTAACTACAAAACACCTTTGAATTCAGTCGGAGTCATACCGAATTTAGCTTTAAATAGTCTGTTAAAAGTTGGAATGTTAGGAATACCACTCAATTCAGCAATGGCGGCAATAGTGTAATCCGGATGAGTTTTCAATAATCTTGCCGCATGTTCCAGCCGCTTATTATTAATATAGGTGGTTGCATTTGTACCGGTATATTGATGGAGGAGAGAGCCGAAATGATTCTTGTTGACCCGGATCAGTTTCATCAGATCTTCCCGTGACAGGTCAGGGTTTAAGTAGAGCTTTTCCCGAATGACTCTATTGTCCAGGGTTTCAAACAAAATTCTGTTTTCGTTATTTTCCTCCTTTACCCTATCAGTTTCCGGATGATCCCCGGAGGAATATCTATTTTGGAGTTCCGTCTGTTCACTTTCCGTCTGTTTTTCTTTTAAAACCTTTAGTTCTTCCTTTATTTCAAACAAATTCTCTTTATGAACCAGCAACTCTTCTATGGTGAGAGCCATCGTTTTGTTTTTAATCCGGATGGTACGTGCATGTTTTATATTTCGCCATAGAATAATGATCAGAAAGAAGATAACAATTCCGGCTGATAACAGGAATATATTCCGGATCTTAAGATGTACAGCCTGTTCCTCTAACTTTCTTTCTTTTTCATGTGTTTCATATACTACAGCCAGTTCAACCGCAGCACTTCGCTGTTCCCGTGCCTTCAGACTGTCTGTAAGTATGGCCAGTTCTCTGTAACACCTGGTAGCTCCCACATAATCCCCTTTGCCTTCAAACGCCTTTCCCATCAGGCGTTTGATAGTCTTCATATGATAATTGATCGTATCCTTCTGTTCTATATAAAAGCGCTCCTGAGGGATATAGATATCAATCACTTCATCAAAACACTTTGCCCGCAGTAGATAAGTAGTAATCAGATAATCATCCTGCGTATATTCCCTGCCTATACTCTGCCACTGCCTGTATGCCTCACCGGCTTCTTCCATTCTATCCAGAAAAGACAGAATATTGGCCCGCCAGGCAAACATCGTTTTTATCTCCTTCTCATCCAGTCCTGCAATATGGGGTTCTTCACTGGTAGCCGCTGTTACTACACTCTCCAGGGCATCCAGTGTTTCCAGTGCCTCTTCAAAATACCCATCCCGTTGCTGCATTCTTAGCAATGTATTGTAATTATAACGCAGGTTGTCATATTTGTATTTATAATCGGACAATGTCATCTCTTCGATAGCTTCTTTTATCAGTTGGTAGCCCCGTAGTTTGTCCTCCTCATCATAGATCATTTTCCCCATACTGAACAGGGCAACAGACTTCATTTCCCTATTACCGGTCTCCTCAGCTTTGTCAAGCAGCCGTTTTACATACAAGGTCTTATTGGATACATCATGCAGCGCATCATAACAGGAAATCATCCGGTGGAGTTGCTGCATATATTCATAGGCGTCGTTCCGTACAGAATCACTATTCAAAGCACGGGTATAAAAGACAAGGGCTTCACTGGCTTTTCTGTTATTGAAATAGAGGTCACCCTCTATTATATCCAGCTTAAACTCCGGTGCTGATTTTCGTTTGCGCATCAGGTCAACGATCCGGTGTGCCTTTTCCGGATCCGAAAAGGTGTATTCATATACATGGTCTTTTGTCAGCAAACTATCGGGTATATCTGTATGTACAGCTGATACAACGGGTTGCAGGAAGATAAAAACAAACGATATAACAAGATGAACGGGCCTAAATTGTTTTTTCATATCTCAAATTCCATTTTAACAAATCACGAACAAACTCTTTATTCATTTTGTCGCAGGCAATTCCAGATGGCTTTGCCCCAGAAGCGGCCCAATTGGGTAGCCCCTGCTTCATTGGGATGCAGATAGAATGTACCTGAATTCCCGTTTTCGGGAATAAAATAGTCAGCATAATGTTCCTGAAAGAAACCAAATCCTTCCTGGTCGCCGGCAAAGACCTGTCCGGGATGGGTTTTCCCATACGTATCCACCAGCCGGTCCAGCTCCGGGAAATAGCTTTGTAACCGTTCCAGCCCCTCCTCCAGATAGCGGGAGGCATTATGGGTATTGGGACTGTACCAAAGGGGACGGTGTAACACGATCAGGCAACCCGGATATAATGCCAGCAATTCATCCATGATCCGGCTCATATTCCGGTAATAGGCTTCCGGAGAGACCGGGGCACCATTCGGCCCCTCTATCGCACTGTCATTGGTACCCAGCATAATAGAAAAAATAAGCGTGGACCAGGTATCCTCTTTCAATTGATCCGCGGCTTCTTTTACGTTGTTGAAATACGTTCCCGTTTCCGGTAAGAAATCCACGGTTGTTTTACCGCTGGCCCCCTGGTTGGAAAACTTTACTTCCCCTACCCCCTCCTGTTGGCGGAGATAGATACTGGCTTTCACCGGAGGCGCATTCCTGCGGGGAGTATCCATCAGCACACCCTGTGTGATACTATTCCCGATATATACCACATTTAGCCACAACGGATGATCGTATTGAGCGAACGCCGGGACCAGAAAACATATCCCTAAAACGATCAGACAAACTGCTTTTTTCATCGGATCAACGGGTAAAAGAGTTATCTAAAATAAGAATTATTCCAGGTATATACTTTAGGTTCCTTTTTTAAAAGAGGCAGGACCTTCTCCCGGTCCGCTGTCCCCAGGTAATCCGGTGTTTTATAAGTCGCCGTCAGGGTCTGTGTCTCCGCATCCAGATTATAACGGACCAGATCCATATCCAGCATATTAAGCAGGAACTGTGTATCCTGGTCCATCACCAGATCCTCCCTGACAAACCACTCCTTCGTCACAGGAGTCAGGAGATCCGTTGCGTCCAACGGTTCCCAGTCCGTCGTATAAAACAGGACCTGGCTATCCTCAACCGGTCCGGCGACCGTCCGGACCAGACAGATCAGATGGGTTTTATTAACCAACGGCAGCAATTTCATCTCTACCGAACTCCGTTCTGTCGTCTTTAGCAGCAAATAATCATCCGACAACTGTTCAAGGACAGAATAGCCCCCGATCATATTCTGTAACCGGGCCGTCTTGCCGGCAGTATAGAGGTCTATCAAATCCTGCCGCCATTCCTTCTCCAGGTGAGGCAGTAACGAATCCGGGATAGAAATAAAAGAACTGTTTATAGTCTGGGCCATCCCACAGATAGCCAGAAAAGAAAAACAAATAGTGAAAATCACATGTCTCATTTGTTACAATTTTCTTAGATTGTTGCTACAAATGTAATGATATTCCACTATCTGCACTCACAAATTAATCTGAATGTTTGTTGAGGTCTGGTTAAATCCGTTAAAAAATAAAACCGGCCTAAAAGTAGTCCACGCACGGCCTACTCTCTTTCTATTAGTTCCTCCCTATCTTCTTCCCCTTCCTCTTCGTCAAATTCAATCTCCTGCTCGTAATGAAAAGTACTGGATAGCGGATAGTCACGAAACACTTTTTTCAGGGAACCTTCGCGCCGGTACTCCTCCAATTCGTTTGGTAAGATATAATACCTGTCATTGGAAATAAAATAATCATCCGGTTCGATTTCATCGATACTTTTTCCATAATAATAGTATGCATTCATAATCATAAACAACGTATCCGGAGTTACTTCCGTCAGTTTCATAAAATGATAAGTCGTTTTATCTTCATACGCTTCTGTTTCCATCATAAACACATCGCCTACCCGGGGGTTCTGTACACATTGTTTCAGGTAACTCTTCTCCCGGTACACATTCCACATAGAGACCAGAAGAAAACCGGCAATCAGGAGTACACCTGTAAACAAATAAAACGGCGTACGGGTAACAGACCGGTAATGGTCCAGCCTTTCCGTATTCGAGGCATCCTCACACTCCACGCACTGGCAAACCACTTTTTTCCTACCCAGCGGAAAAAAGGGAATCCAGAAAATATGGAAATAAGATTGCAGAACGATAAATACCTGTGAGTAGGAACCACACTCTTTACATTTGATATGAGAATCCTCATACGTTTTGATAATTTTGTCTCTCCATCCGTAAATGATCATAATAAAACGAGTTAAATGATTAGTAAAACTCAAAGATAATCACTTTTTGACTTTCAGACTTTCCTGTTACGTAAAAAAAAGAGGGGCAAGAGAACGCCTTCTCTCACCCCTCCGTCCATTGGGAATGGATTTCATAGTTACGTTATTTGATTAATTATTAGAAGAGCATATATATTGGTGTATATATATATGCCCTGTCTA
>JAJQES010000155.1 GCA_021201565.1 Tannerellaceae bacterium | reverse complement strand
CGTCTACCCCGGCCAGGCAGACGAAATCGAACGGATGCGGAAAGAGATCCAGGCAGCGCAAAGCTGCACCCCGGAAGAAGCAACCGCCCACCTGCTCAGGCAGTTGCTATACCTCTACTGCGAAACACGGCTTATTCATTTAATCAAAACCCTCTGTTGCAGGCTGGCGGACCAGTCCCCACCGGACATCCACCGCGAACTGGCCCTCCGCCACCTGCAACTCACCACCATTGCCGGCATTCTGCCAACAGCACACTGGCAATAGGAATAGAAGTGAGAAGTAAGAAATAAGAAGTTAAGAAGTAAGAAGCAAGAAGTAAGAAGCAAGAACCAGGCAAACAGGTACAGCTTATTCTTGACTTCTTGACTTCTTGATTTCTTAACTTCTTGATTTCTTAACTTCTTACCCTCCCTAATTATCAATCAAAAAAACAACTCATTTAACATGAAAAAGATTTATCCGATTTTAGCCTGTTTGTTCATACTATGGACAGCCGGCGCAAACAACATCAATTCCTACAACCCCGGAGTGATCTCAACCACTCCCCAATCCCTACACTTTGAGAAATACCTCAATCATGCAGTCACCGAATACAACGGCCTGCCCGTGATCCGGATCCCGGTCCATGAGATCAAAGTAAAAGGGGTAACCATCCCCATCACCCTGAGTTATCATGCCGGCGGCATCAAATACCGCCAGTATGACGGAGACATCGCAGCCGGATGGAGCATCGCGGCAGGAGGCTTCCGTGTGTCGCGAACGCTCAAAAATCGCCCCGACGAAAATTCAATATTCTACAGCCAGACAGAGCTCGACAAGCTTACCTCCACCGGAGACATTGACCGCTACCTGGGAGGGATGGTAATTAAAGAGAATCCTGAACACGGAGGAGCCACTCAAACAAGTGACGATATGGACGGCGAATACGATCTGTTCTCCTACATCACCCCCACCACCAGCGGGAATTTTATTATTCATGACCGCAAAAATGCCCAAAACGTTAAGACAACAATCATGGAAGGCCACAATGACATCATTACAATGAACGTGAGCAATCCCACCGCCACCCTCATGCGCCGTAGCCTCACACACATGGCCATCAAAGATGACCAGGGCAATGACTACCTGTTTGGGGACAATGACAGTAATCTCAACTACACCGAACGGCAGACAGGAGTGGACTGGAAATACCGGCTCACCCCTCTGGCATGGACCCTGAAAGAAATCAACACCCCTCATCAGGAAAAAGTAAAGTTTACCTACGAAAAGTTCTCACCCGCAGTCGACTGGACCTGGCCCACCACCCTGACCATACAGGATGCCGAACTGAGCAAACAATCAGGTCCGCACAGAGAATATACCTCCGGTTACAGGACAGCCGGTACCTCGTGGAGTGACCTCCTGTTTGTCAAAAAGATCGAAACAGACAAAGAGTCGGTTGAGTTTATACGGTATGGCAACTCCCATAAAGTAGCCAATGAACGCCACCTGGTCAAAGAGATCCTTATCAAAAACAAACTGACCAACGAAACCAAAACCATCCGGTTCAACCGGCAGCGCGTCTGGAGCCACCATTTGCTCAATTCCATAGAGGTATCCGTTTCAGGGATGGTGCCCACCCAAAAACACACCTTCACCTATTACCAGCCTGCAGCAGGTAAAACCGAAGCCAATACCTATCCGGACCAATGGGGATATTATACCTACCGGGAGGCGGCAGACCGTAGCCAGGGAATGCTGCACGACAAATTCAAAACCCATTTGTTCGTTCAAAAAACCACAAATGCCGTTGATCCCAACGTAACCGGCCAGGTAGGTACCTATTTTCATGAATGGGCCAACCGGTCCGGAAACGCCGGTTCACGGAATGCCAGCCACCTCTTTTCACTCAAAGAAATCACGTTCCCTACCGGAGGAACCACCTCCTATGAGTATGAAGAAAACCAGTATTACAGCGCTTACCAGCGAAAAACGGTTAAGGGCGGAGGTCAACGGGTCAAAAAGATCACCTCAGATCCCAAAAACGGGACTACACCAGTCATCTCCGTATTCCGCTATGGTGAAAACGAAAACGGAACCGGAACAGCCGCCTTTCCCCTGGAAGCAAACGTATTCGGAAGTGAACGCCTTATATTTCCGGCCACACGGATTGTCCGGGAATCCTCCTTCTTTGTTTCCCGTACCTATTCAACCCTCCCGGTAGGAGATGCTACCCAATCCCTGTTTACAGTCGCTTACCCCAAAGTAACCGTCTACCGGTACGACCAGACCACCAACAAGTACAACGGGAAAACCATCTCCACCTATGACCGGCTAAAAAAATATACAGCCGAATACATATCCGGTAGTTCACCCCTTAACTTTTTCATGGTTTCCAACCTGATGCAACCCCTGAATATTATACAATATAACATGGGCAGAAACCCACGGTTACTGGACAGGACCACCTACGACCCCAATAATAAAATCGTACAAAAAGAAGAGTTTAATTACCAAACCACCAGCAGCGCGGGATTTAAAGGACTAAAAGTGGACCAACAGGTATGGTTGGGTGCAAATAACTGTACCACTACCCTTCCCAATCCGGACAACCACAACCCGTATCACCATGTTGCAGGGATTTACCAGACACAACCGGTCCACCACCAGGCAGGACGATTCTTACTAAAAGAAAAAAAAGTCACCCACTACCCCACAGAGGGAGAACCGGTGATGTATAAAGAAAACTACACCTATGACAGCTATTATCGCCTGTCCAAAACCACCCGGGCAAGAAGCGGGGGCGGAACAATAGTACAGGAGTTTTCCTATCCCACCAGTGGTGAACTGTTTACCAAAAATATGATTTCCACCGTTGTGAAAACCAAAACAACCAGCAACGGGCAGGCCGCCGGGGTTGAGCAGTATGTCTATCCCTCGACCGCCATTTATCCAGGTGCGTTGAAACGGTCGGCCACCAATGAAACCGCTGCCAACCTGCGCACCGTTGCCACCTTCAACCGGTACGACTCCAGGGGAAACCTGCTCCAGTATACAGGAGCCAACGGAATACCGGTCACCTATATCTGGAGCTATAAACAGACCCATCCGGTAGCCGAAATTGTCAATGCCACGTATACCCAGGTACAGGAAAAACTACCGGTCAGCATCACAACCATAGGGAAAGGCACAAAGGGCGAAGAGTACATGTCTGACATTGATAACCTACGCGATGAACTGCCGGAGGCCCACATCAGTACCTTCCTGTATAAACCCCTGGTAGGCATCACCAGGCACACCAACCCACAGGGGCTCAACACCTCCTATGAATATGATGGATTCGGGCGGTTAATAACCGAAAAAAACCAGGATGAAAAAGTCGTCAGAAACTATGAATACAACCATACCGGCATGTATGCCCCCCTGGGACTGGCTCTTTCCGGAGGATCCGCCAGCTTCCCGGTGAACATACCCCAGACATTCACCGCCACCGGGACCGGAGGAAGCGGTCAGCGGGAATACCACTGGGCAGTCAAAAACTCCTCCGGCACCGTTGAACAGACACAGGCGTACAGCAGTAACCGGAATTTTACTTACACCGGGAAGGCTACCGGACAAAAAACACTGACCTGTACCATGCGTGACAAAGTAACCCAAAAAACCAAATCATCCTCCCGCACCCTCCAGGTCGTAGCGGCCGGTCCCGTTGAGTTTACCAACATCACGAAAGACGCCTCCTCAACGACAACCAGGCATATCTATACCGCCACCCTGAAGTGTCCGGTCACAGCAACCGTCTCCTTCAGAATAACCTTTGACGGCAGCCCGGGATGCAGCGCGTGGTTTGACTTCGGAAATTTCGATAATTACTACCAATGGCCCGTTGATGAAACACTACATCTACATAGGGTGGCCGGAGACCATAAAATCAAAATAACAGTGACCTCCGACCAACCCTACTTTATCCCCGCTGCTTCCCTTACGATAACAGCAATAAACGCCGCAGGAGTGACCATTGGCAAATCCGACAGAATAGATATTCACTAACAAACAACTATTCAATATGAAAATACATAAACAAATTATCCTTACCGCTACTATATGGGCGGCAGGAACAGGCGTTGCGCCCCTAACGTCACAGACCGTAGATAAAAACTATGTGCTGACCCGGACCATGACCACGGATACAGGCACCAAATACCTGGACCGGATTGACTATTTTGACGGGCTGGGACGCCCCGAGGAAACCGTACAAAAACAGTTCTCACCCACCGGTAAAGACATCGTGACCTACCAGGAGTACGACGGCTATAACAGAAGCACCAAAACCTGGCTACCGGCAGTAACCACCGCCACCACAGGCAACTATATAGCCCCGGCCTCCGTCGACAAACAGGCCCGGAGCACGTATGGAGATGAAGCCCCGTATCACCTGACTACTTACGAAAACAATCCTCTCCGGCAGATAGCCGGACAATACGGACCGGGGAAACAGTGGCACACCGGAAAGAAAGCAATCAAAACAAGTCTGTCAGGAAACACCACCGTTACGGATAATCCCAACCTGGCCTGTGGATTCTACCAGGTGGCCGGCACGGGCACAGCCGTAACACTCACCCGCGTCCACTGGTATGCTCCCGGCGAACTCTCCGTCACCTCCCTGACCGACGAAGTGGGAAATGTCTCCTATGAATTTACAGACAAAACCGGACAGGTCGTACTGAAACGGCAGCTCAACGGCACCATCCACTATGACACCTACTTTGTCTATGACCTCCGGGGCAATCTCTGCTTCGTACTGCCCCCCTTAGTATCCAACAAACTGCCGGAAAGTTTCACCACTCTCACTACCAGCCTGCAAACAGGCATGGACCGCTATGGGTACCAGTACCTCTATGACGTACACAACCGCTGCATAGGCAAAAAACTACCCGGATGCGCCTGGAATTACTATGTATATGATAAAGCCGACCGGCTCATCTTTTCGCAGGATGGCGAACAGCGCAAACGCAACGAATGGGCCTTCGCTATTCCGGATAGGCTGGGACGGGTAGCCGTGACCGGGATCTGCAAAAATACCCTGGCCGTCGACGGCAGTGACCTCTATCCTAACACCCTGGTCCGGGCCAAATGGTCCAACACCACCGGTACCTATAAAGGATATACGATCCAGGGAGTCACTTTAACATCGCCCATGGTGCTCCAGGTCAACTACTATGACAACTACGAATTTATGGGCAAAAACAGTATTCCTGCCGCTACCAACAGTCACTTTAAGCCGGAAACGCTCAGTGGATATGGGGAACACTACGCCGGTGGACACCAGGGCCTACACACCGGTAGCTGGATGGCACACATCCATGGGAACACCACCTCCGGCGCCCTCTATAAAGTCATGTATTATGACAGCCACAGGCGCCTGGTACAGGTAAAGGCCAATAACCACCTGGCCGGAGGAATAGATAAAGAGTACCTGGCCTATAACTTTACCGGACAGGTCACGAAACGCCGTCTTGTGCACTCCGCTACCGGCAAAACCACCCAGACGGAAACTTACAGTTATACCTACGACAAAGCAGGCCGGTTGAGTAAAAAGACCCACAAGCTCAATGCATTGGCAACGGTGGTACTGGAAGAAAACACCTACGATGAAACAGGGCGGTTAAAAACAACAGCCACTGCCGGACAAAGCAGGCTAAAACGAACCTATACCTACAATGTACGGTCATGGCTCACCCAAATGCAAAGCACGTTCTTCAAGCAAAATCTCACTTACAACATGAACGGGAATATCAAAACCATGAACTGGGAACAGGCCAGCAAGAACCGGACCTATACCTACACGTATGACAAACTGAACCGTCTGCGCACCGCCAGCTTTACCGGGGAGGGCGATTACAAAACGTCCTATACCTACGACCGGCATGGCAACATTAAAACCCTCAGACGTTATGGAAACCTGAGTGCATCCACCTATGGACTGGTCGACAGCCTGACCTATACCTACACCGGGAACCAGCTAAAGACCATCACGGACAACGGTCCGGCCGTCACCTACAGCCAGACGACAGACTTCAAGGAGTATACCAAAGGAACGGCTACAGAATATACCTACAACACAAATGGAGCGATGACAAAAGATTTGAATAAAGGAATTTCCTCAATTCAATATAATTGCATACATTTGCCCCATATCATTGACCTTAAAAACAAAGTGGCCGAAACAAGAAACACATATACCTACGCCGCTGACGGAACCAAACTGAGCCTTAACAAAGCCTGGAACCCCTCACCCTCATCCAGTGCAACAGCCGGTTCACCAGTGACAACCTCTGCTTTGACAAGGGCAAAGAAGACGGACTACGTGGGCAATAAAGTCTATGAAGACGGTGTATTGAAAACCGTCCTGGTAGACGGTGGTTACTACGATGTAGCCGAAGCCGGCTATTGCTTCTACATCAAAGACCATCTGGGCAACAACCGGATCGTAATAGATCCTATTACCGGAAACAGCGTGCAAAACACCCGTTACTATCCCTTTGGAACTCCCTTTGGCGAAGGCAAAGGCAGTGCGGTACAGCCTTACAAATACAACGGCAAAGAGTTCGACACCGACCGCGGCCTGAACCTCTACGACTACCACGCAAGGCAGTACGACCCCATCACCGCCCGCTTCCTCACCATGGACCCCCTGGCCGAAAAATACTACAGCATCTCCCCCTATGCGTATTGCCTGAACAACCCCACCCGCTACATAGACCTCAACGGCAAAAGCCCCGGCGACGTAGTAGTAGCCTTCGCAGGAGCAGACTTTCTTTCCGATGGAGGGTTAGGCGCAACTCCTCAGCTCATACAGATGATCCAACCTACTCTCGATCAGTATGGAGGAGTCGCACAGGCATTCAAATCTCAATTATGGGGAACAGATTTCCGAAACCCAGGTAAAGGCTCCACCTTTGATAAAGCTACCCAGGAAGCCTTTGAGTACGTACTTGAAAATCATAATATGCATAATGGAGAACAGGTTGAAGGAGGACGTATCTTTATTCAAGGGTATAGCTACGGCGGCGTAATGGCAAACCATTTAGCAAAAAGATTGCAGGAAGCCGGCTTAGATGTAGAACTCCTGATCACTGTGGATGCAGCAGCAAGCAAATACTCCGATCAAATTGATAGAACAGTTCCATCCAATGTAAAAACGAATATAAATTATTTTCAAACAAAGGAGTCAGGGATTAAATCCAAAGGAGATAAAAATGTTGCACAAGATGAGACAAAAACAAACGTATATAATATAAATATATCAAATTATGGGGAACATGGCGAATTGAATGAAATTACCAAAAGTAGTACTGCTTATTGGCTTAAGGAATATTTAAGAG
>JAJQES010000469.1 GCA_021201565.1 Tannerellaceae bacterium | reverse complement strand
CCTATATACAAAGTAAAAATCGTATGAAAAAGTATCTATTCAGTTTTGTTATTCTATGCACAGCCGGCCATCTTTTAGCCAATGAGGATACACTTCCGGTAGACAGTGTGGTAAACCTGCAGGGAGTGGTTGTATCGGCCAATAAAACCTTTTTTCCAGATTGTCAGCACTCATAAATTTTTATAATTTAAAAGTATAGGCCACTGTGGTTCCATACTGACCGGGACTAATGGAAGGAACAATCACCAAACTATTACCGGACTCGCCATAATCACCACATAAACGCTGAAAAACAGGTAACAGCAAATAACTTAGTTCCACACTGAGGATTCCATATCCGGCCCCGGCAACGACATCACTCATCCAATGTTTTTTATTTCTCATACGCATGGCACCGCTAAATCCTGCCACGATATAGCCACCTGCCGCTGCCCACCGGGATACATCTTTATATTCACGGCACAGGATATGTGCCCCGGTAAAAGCCGTTGCCGTGTGTCCCGAAGGAAAAGATTTAAAATTCCTGCCATTCGGCCGTTCAATCCCCGTAAGCTGTTTCGTACTCTCTACTGTGAGTCCCATAAACAGATGAGATGCCAGTATAATAAATGTACGGTCCCGGAAAGAATGTCTTGGCTTCAGGCCGGTCAGTTCTAATCCGTACACCGCTAAAGCAGGGACAAACTGGGTAAAATCCTCGATCATAAAATGACCTTTAAAATACTCGCTGATCTCTTCGTGCATCTCTTTGTCAAGAGTACGAATAGGCGAATTCAGATGGGCCATTATACCATAAGAAATAAAAGCTGCCGATAAAAGATAGGGTTTATAGGATACTTTTCCGGACGGAGATGAATAGGTGAGGTAAAGGAAATTCAGATCATTTGGATAGTCCGGATCAAACAATAGTTCTTTTTTCTTACTATTAGCCGGTGAAACAGGTAAAGAGTTTGGTTTTAACAGTTCCCCTTTTAATGATAAAGAGTCCTTTTCAACTTCCTGTTCCTGGGCACAAAGCCCTCCACACCTGACCATTAAAAGGGTCAACAGCAAACAATACCTGATCATAATTTGTTCTCATTGGTTTTATAAATAAATAATCAGCTATGGTATACTCCTTTTGATTTAGTTTTGGTTATATGTATACCAGTAACGGGGCACAAACATACAATTATTTTTTTATTCTATAACTCTCCTATTCACGTTTTTATACTTGTCTTTTATACACAAAAAAAGGCTCTTCCCAACCAGATGAGAAGAGTCTTTTTCCGCATATTCTTCTAAAAAAACATTTTACTTAGCGTATATCCGGTAAAGAGTCAGCGAATAAGGTGCCAGGGTAGCCGCATCCAACTCTGCGGATGGTACCACTGTTTCCTCCGGACGGGCTGTTTTGTCGTCCGGTTTTCCCTGTAAGACCACCTTCTTCATCTGTTTGCCGGCCAGATCAAGTCCGGCAGTATCCAGGGTCAAATCCACAGCTACAGGCAACAGATTCACCATCTTAATGATCAGGTCACCGGTCGATTCATCCCGTACCACAGAAGCAGCAATCCGTTTACGCACATCCTCCCGGTTTTCAGAGAGGGCAAAGCGGCTGCTGATGTATTCATTACCGGCGTGGATCCCCCATAGTTGCTGAACATAGTATCCTACCGTCGGTTTTACCTCCGTATTGTTGAAATAAATCAGATCCGGATTCCACTGGGTATGATTTTCTTTTGCCAGTAAAGGAGCATAAGAAGACATGTAAACAATGTCCCCGTTACGTTCCATACTGATCAGGTGAAGAGCTTCTGCCAGCGCGGTCTCTATATTTACCGGACGTCCCGGTAGATGGGCTGCATACTCACCCAGATATACTTTTGATTTGGAACGGTCATAACGGTCGTAGTAATCATGATTGTGAATATACCATCCGGGAGGTTGGTAATAGTGTTCATCCACTACCGGCAGGTTCAGTTCAGTAGCAATACGCCATCCTTCAACATAATCACTTCCTTCCGAAAAAGGTCCAACCGTGCCGATTACCATAATTTCCGGATGTTTCTCACGGAATGCTTCACAGATCATTTTATAACGTTCTTCAAACACATCAGAAATCAGATCTTCATTTCCTATCCCCAAATATTTAAGGTTGAAAGGAGCCGGATGACCCATTTCAGCACGTAACTTTCCCCATTTGGTTTTAGTACTGCCATTAGCAAACTCTACCAGGTCAAACAATTCCTGAATATAGTTATCCATTTCACACATAGGTATGCCACATTGCTGGCCGTGTCCCCCCATAGAAGAGTTCTGGCAGGGAACACCGGCAGCCACTACCGGAACCGCTTCAGCACCTATATCTTCACAAAACTGGAAATATTCAAAATAACCCAATCCGCCTGTCTGGTGGTATCCCCATAAATTACGTTGCGGAACACGTGCTTCCAACGGACCCACTGTATTCTGCCAACGGTAGATATTGCCCAGCCCGTCACCATGAGCTACACATCCGCCGGGAAAACGAACAAAACAGGGTTTCATGTCTGCAAGTACCTGGGCCAGATCTGCCCGTAAACCGTTTTTACGTCCTTTGAAGGTATTCCGGGGGAATAAGGAGATCATATCCAGCCCTACCCGGCCGGTTACTTCCGGTATCACTTCCAGACGGGCATCTGCTACGGTTTCAGCAGCGGTCAGGGTTGCCGTGTATTTCTTCCAGCCGGAAGAGATTCCTTTAATAACAGCTTCACCATACACGGTACCATCCGTACCAATCAGACGTACTTTGATCTTTCCGCTTTTCCCATTCAACAACGAAGCAAACAGGGAGAAATCATATTTTTCACCTTTCTTTAATGGAATTCCATCGAATCCTTCATTTACAAGTCCGGCACCGGGAGTTGTAATATTCAGCACAGCATAATGTTTATTATTAGGGTGGACGGGATAGAGTGTATCAATAGAAAACGTAGCCCCTGTTCCGTTTAGGCTCCAGCTTTTAGAACTATTCCATTCCGGGTCATGTCCACGGTCAGAAGGTTGATATTCAAATCCCCGGTTTTGTACCAGTTCCGCATATATCCCCCCATCAGCGGCATAATTGATATCTTCAAAGAAAATACCTAATAACATATCACTGATAGGTGTAGTCTGTTCAGGTTGCAGGTGTAAAGTCGCTTTTACAGTCTCCAGACCGGCAAAACGGACAGGGTCTTCTTTCGTAGTTTCACTATACAGTTTATTCTTATAAGCCACCAACTCCTGCGCCTTGATCAATCCGTCAATGTCTTCACAGGCGACTTTATGAACCGTTCCCAACTCTGTTTGCCCACCAATCAGTATTTCCCGGCGTTTGCTTTCACGGGAAGGAATATGCTTAGGCTCACTATACTCTTTAAAATCCCGTGTAGTTACTTCATACCAATTTTCTCCATTCCGGTCCCCCAGCCAGGTGATGCGGTACACCCCTTGTCCTTCATCAAATGAGACCTCCGGCAGCAGACAGTTAGTTCCTTCTTGTGCTAACGGATAGGACTGCGGTTTCCAGTACACCAGATCTATCGAAGAAGCATGGGCAAATACGGCATCCTTTTCATTAAGTCCCCAGACACATTCCCAGCGTCCGCCGGGTCCCTGAAACAGGAACGGGGCAAGCATCCGTTTCTGGTTTCCCCAGTTTCCGAAGTCAGAACGGACAAATCCATATTCCGGTCCGATTCCGTGCCAGTTCATCTGGTCAAGACTCCACGCAAAATGTAATCCGTTACGGTGATTGTTTTTAGCCGTTCCATACGCAAACAGATAAGCCGAATCAGGCTCATTACAAACCGCAGGCATGCCGGCAAACATAGAAAAACAGGTAAAAAAGCCGGCGATCATCAGTACCAGCCTGTTTCCTTTACTCATTAGTGTTTTCCAGGTTTTTCTTTTCATACACAATTTCAATCATTCAATTTATATTAGTAGTTTTCCAATCAGATTAAGTATACATTTTACACCTTCACAAAAATACACTTAATGAGCTAATAAGCAAAATAATCGGCAAAAAAGAAAAAAGGTTGCCTGAGTAGTAGCTGGATATCCCATCCTGTACTATCAGACAACCCCGACATGAAAAGCAGGTTTGTTATTTCTTTTAAAACATCGTAATAAGGTTCTCAACTTTGAAGGAACGGAAAGCCTGAGCATCCACATCAAAGTAACAGATTGATTTGTAATTCTCTTTTCCTGTTCCTTTCACCATGCCATCAATATTTTTTAATGTGCCCCGTGCCCGCCTCAAGGCTCCGTTTGCTTTTTCATAAGCAAACACAACTTCATCCTCCTGCCGCATTCGCCGTAGCAGGCGGTAGAGTTGCCAGGAACGAGCCAGACAGACGGAAAACCGTTTGCCGGTAGCTTTCTCCATCTCACGGGCTATTTTGAATACTTTGCTTCTATCTCTATCCATAATTGTACGTTTGTTTATATTCATAATTGCATCTATATACCTGGTGGAAAATCAGGGAAGTTACGGTTGTCTGGTCCGTCAAACATGAATAAGTAGAGTTTATTTGTAACTTCCCTGATATATAGTGTTCTCCGTTTATGTCAGGCGATATATTTCCAATATTCAATAATACCTTTCCGGGCTTCCTCTTTACTATCTACATTGTAAAACTTACAAGCTTCCTCTTCCGACATCTTTTCCAATGCCGTTATCTCATATTCAATCCGGTCTTCTGCTGTCATTTCGAGAATTATTTTACGTCCGTTTTCAATGAGTTCGAGATTGTATTTATTGGTTGCTTCCAGTTTTCCAAGTTAAAGTTTCATCTTTAATTACTACAATACAAATATAAGACTTTTCTTTAATATAACCATAGAGAATTATAGTTTTAACTATCATTTGTATGGTGTTCTTAAAGATTTGGTTTAAATTTGCAGGCAACTATTAAAAAAGATTACCATGAAACTCAAAGTTGCTGAAATATGTAAAGAAAAAGGGATAACACTCAAGGACTTAGCCTCCCGCCTGGGTATCACCAATGTGGGACTAAGCCAGCAATTGAATGGTAATCCGACCATGGCTACCCTGATAAAGATTGCAACGGCCTTGGAGGTGCATATTTGTGACCTGTTCGACACGTATGAAAAGAAACCGCCTATCAATGGCTATATTGAATTCGACCGGAAAATCTATAAAATAGACAGTATCGGATCCCTCGAAAAACTATTGGAAAGAATAAAAGAGAAATGACGTAATTATTTATATGAAACAAATACTGATCTTTTTAGGAATTATCTGTTTGCTGGCAGGTTTCCGGATAACACCCAAAGTAGAAAATTATGCCCGTTTTTTTATAGATGGGAAAGAATACACCTATGAAATCCTCTATGGTGAGGTGCTAAAAGAAGATCCGTTTTATAATTTATATGTATGCGACCAGACAGAAAGAGAGAACGAACGTTTTCTGGAAATGTATATCATGTACGGGATGCATGGTGATGGTGAATACCAGTCTGTTGACCTGTCCGGAGATTTTGAACAATTACAGATACAGGCCGCACAGGAAAAAGTAATTATAATAGGTATAAAACTGGGCAATACCCATCCGGAGATGGAAGGGTTCTACTATGCCCTGGAAGGGTTCTATCAAATCACACAAACTGCTAATGGCTGTCAGATCACCACAGTAGAACCTGTTCGTGTGAAAAACGAAAAACATCCGGACCGGGAAATAACGATGGAATTAAAACTTGTTACTCTTCCTCTACATGAAGCCCATTAAAGACAACACAGGCAATATTTACTTTCTTCTATTCCGGATAGAAGAGGTATAAACACCCAGCAAACAGAGAAGGGCACAGCAGAAAAAAGTAATACGGATGGCCTTCATCAGAGAGGTATGTACCTCAGGGGAAAGTTCTACACCGCTCACTGTCAGCGAAATAGCCATCATAGCAATCCCCATACTAAAAGCCTGGCCGGTAAGCCGCATAGTACCTGTTGTAGCAGAAGCCATACCGTAATCCTGTTTACCTACCGAACTCATAATAATATTCATATTGGGAGAAGAGAAAATTCCAAAACCAAATCCCAGCAACATCAGAATACCTCCTATATAAAAATAACCGGTCGTTTCAGTCAGAAAGCAGAGGCCAACCAATCCGAAGAAAATCAGCCCCATCCCACAGGTAGCCAGTAAAGCGGGCGATTTACGGTCAGACAAACTTCCGGAACGAAGAGAAACGATCGCCTGGATAACAGATTGCACCACAATAATCAGGCCTGCATCCCGTGGAGTAAGCCCCCGGATATACTGCAGGTAAAGACTGAGCATAAACGCGATCGCAAAGGTTGCGGAATAGTTGATTAACGCAGAAAGGGTAGACATCCGGAACACCCGGTTATCCAGAAAGAGCCGGATATTAAAAACCGGTTGCTTCTGTTTTTTCTCATACATGGAAAAGACCAGAAGCAACAACGAACCACCCAAAATCAATGCAATCCCCGGTATATGAGGAAGCCGGGAGAATCCGTAGATCAGACAGGAAAGAGCAGCAGCATACAGTAGGGAACCTACCCAATCAAAATGCTGTTGATCCGTCGAACGCCAGTTCTCATGGATATAACGGGCAGAGCCGGCAATCACAAACAAACTGATCCCGGCTGAGAGAAAGAAGATACTGTGCCAGCCGAGATGCTGAGTCATCATCCCTCCCAACAAAGGCCCAACCGCCAGTGAAAAATAGACAACCGCGGTATTGATGCCAAGAATTTTACCCCGCTTTTCGGAAGGAACATGTGCCACCAGAATCGCGATATTTGTTCCAAACATCATGGCACTCCCTACGCCCATCAGCGAGCGATATAAAATCAATTGAGTGCCGGAAGCAGCAAAACCGCACAGAATAGCAGAGACGAAAAATATACAAAGTCCGGTGATGAATACCTTTTTCCGTCCCACCATATCCCCGATACGGGAACAGGGAATCTGGAAAATAGCTGTTGAAAGCAGATAACTGGTTTGTATCCACCCCGAAGTCAGGGCATCCAGCCGAAGATCATGATTAATATAGGGCAAAGCCAGGTTAAGAGCAGACCCCATCAATGGTACCAGCGAGGACCCCAGGCAAATAATAAAAGTAAGCAGCAGATACTTCTCAGTTGTTTCAGACCTCATAGAAATCACCTTTTCAAATTGTCCCTGCAAAGAAAAGACGGTTTGGCGGATTCTCCAAACCGAAACTACAATTTATATCCCTATCTTTGTAGAATTAAACAGCAGAGCCAACATGGATATTTTAATTGTAGAGGATAACAGCCGCATCAGTGAATTTGTTGTCAGAGGACTGGAGGAGAACGGGTTTACTGTCGCTCTGGCAGAAACCGGAACTGAAGGCCGCCGTCTGGTAGGAGAAAAAGAGTGGGACCTGATCCTGCTCGACATCATGCTGCAGGATAT
>JAJQES010000377.1 GCA_021201565.1 Tannerellaceae bacterium | reverse complement strand
TTTATAAGCAATTCCCAAACATCAAAGTATAAAACTTCACCTATTCGCAGGCATATACTGACGGGCTTCCGGCAGGTATCTCTGAATCTCTTTGATCCGGTTGGCATCACTGGGGTGAGTACTCATAAGTTCCGGTGTTTTACTGCCCTGGGCGGACATCTTCTGCCAGAACGTAACAGCTGCGTCCGGATTATAACCGGCCATGGCCATAAAGATCAACCCCAGATGGTCCGCTTCCAATTCATGTTTACGGGAATAAGGCAACATCACCCCATATTGGGAACCCAGTCCATACACTGCACTGGCAGCTACCTGTACGGCTGCCGAACTACCACTCACAGCTGCCCCTAATAAAGAACCTCCAACCTGTGACAGCACCTGCTGGCTCATCCGTTCATTGGCATGCTTTGCCACAGCATGGGCCACCTCATGTCCCATCACAACAGCCAGTTCGTCATCCGAACTAACCAGATTCAGTAAACCAGTGTAGACCACGATCTTTCCTCCTGGCATACAGAATGCATTTATCTGCGGATCATTTACCACATTGAACTCCCAGGAGAAGTTTTTTACTTCATCCCCCAGTCCATTGGCCTTCATATAGGCCTCAGTAGCAGCCGCGATACGGCGGCCGACACGGGTTACCTGGTCTACGGCCGCCGAGTTATGAGATACATTGGCCGTTTTTATATAATCATTATATTGCGTCAAACTGGCCGACAATACTTCCTGGTCAGATACTAACAAGACCTGTCTGCGTCCCGTTAACGGTACACTACCGCAAGCGGTTAAAAACAAAAGTATCCCTACTACATACAATCCTACTTTCTCCATATTATTTACTTTTCACTCTCTGTTTCTACAAAAATAAAATACTGTTTCCATACGGAACCTATCTCCTTCTATCTAAATAACGTTAAAAACACTTTTTTAGTATCTTCTATACGTATAAAAAATTACTTCGGCTCCCGATAGACCGGAATGGTCTGCCTATTTCTTTCTTAATAACAAGAAAACCGGGCAGATAGATTTTATGAATATAATGAACAAAAAACAGAATATATTGTATTTTTATTCAGATAAATGCATTACATTTGCAGCCTTGTTGCATAAATATACAATATGAGCGGACGAAATGAGAGATTAGAGGTAATCTGCCGGATCATTGAAAAAGAGTCGGTAAGTAATCAGGAAGAACTGCTGGAACACCTGGAACAGCATGGTTTTTCTATTACGCAGGCGACTCTATCCAGGGATCTGAAACAACTGAAAGTAGTGAAAATAGCTGATGGAGATGAGAACTACGTATACCGCCTCCCCGGCCAGCTACGATCACCGGTGCAGGAAGCCGGACAGAAATTGTTTCATCCGAATATTGAATTTTCCGGTAACCTGGCCGTTGTAAAGACACGTCCGGGATATGCCATGGGAATCGCCTCCGACATAGATACACACGCTCCACAGGAGATTGTTGGTACCATTGCCGGTGATGATACAATTCTTATTATTCCACGGGAAGGATATACACGGGAAGAGGTGGCAAACGCATTGGAGAAATATATCTAAGCCCCTCCCAACCTTCCCTTGAAGGGAGGAGTAAGAGGCGAAAAATGAAATATTAAATAAATAGCAATGGATGAAGAGGATTTTAAATCCCCTCAGTCTAATATAGAGAATGAAAGAAGAATTGGACATTGATGTGATGGTAGCAGATGATAGCCACATAGTATATGTGGATACGATTCTCGCCACCATTGAAGCTGCGGCAAAAGTAAGGGGCACTGGGATTGCCAGTCGTTCACATGACTATGTAGCACAAAAGATGAGAGAGGGAAAAGCGATTATCGCCCTTGCCGGTGACGAGTTTGCCGGATTCACCTATATTGAGTCGTGGGGCAACAAACAATATGTGGCCACCTCGGGGTTAATTGTGGCTGACCGGTTCCGCCGGCATGGTCTTGCCAAACGGATCAAACAGGCCTCTTTCCAGCTGGCCCGTCTCCGGTGGCCAAAGGCGAAGGTGTTTAGTCTCACATCAGGAAGTGCCGTCATGAAAATGAATACGGAGCTGGGCTACGTACCCGTTACGTTTGCCGAACTGACCGACGACGAAGCTTTCTGGCGGGGGTGCGAAGGATGTATCAACCATGACATACTGGTACGTACCGGACGCAAATACTGTATTTGCACAGCGATGTTATATGATCCTGCAGACCCACACCGGGCCAAAAGGGAGGAAGACGAAAGAAACAGCCGGTTATAAAGAGTAATAATACAAATCATATACAAAAATGAAAAGAAAAGTCGTTTTAGCATTCAGTGGAGGTCTGGACACCTCCTATTGCGCCATGTATCTCTCTAAAGAGAAAGGGTTTGAGGTTTACACTGCATTGGCCAACACCGGCGGATTCAGTGAAGAAGAATGCAAAGCCATCGAAGAGCGTGCCTACAAACTGGGTGCGGTAAAGCATGTAACATTAAACGTAGAGCAGGAGTATTACGACAAAAGTATCAAATACATGATCTTTGGAAATGTACTCCGCAACGGGACCTATCCGATCTCTGTAAGTTCGGAACGGATTTTCCAGGCCCTGGCTATTATTAACTACGCCAAAGAGATCGGTGCGGATGCCGTGGCACACGGAAGTACCGGAGCCGGAAACGACCAGGTACGTTTTGACCTGACATTTGATGTGATCGCGCCGGAAATCGAGATCATCACTCCGACACGGGACATGAACCTGAGCCGTGAATATGAGATCAACTACCTGAAAGAGCACGGATACGAAGCGGATTTTGTAAAAATGGAATACTCCATTAACAAAGGATTATGGGGAACCAGTGTAGGCGGTAAAGAGACGCTGCATTCTAACCAGACGCTGCCGGAAACAGCTTATCCGTCCCAACTGGAAGCCGAAGAGCAGGAAGAAGATATATTCATTGATTTCGTAGAGGGTGAAATCACCGGTGTGAATGGTGAAACCTTTGAAAATAAATTAGATGCGATCCGTAAAGTAGAAGAATTAGGAGCACGTTGGGCGATTGGCCGCGATATGCACATCGGAGATACGATTATTGGTATCAAAGGACGTGTCGGATTTGAAGCGGCCGGTCCGTTACTGATCATCCATGCACACAAAATGCTGGAAAAACATACACTGACCAAATGGCAACAGTACTGGAAAGAGCAACTGAGCACCTGGTACGGTATGTTCCTGCATGAAGCCCAATACCTTGAGCCGGTGATGCGTGATATGGAAGCCTTCCTGCAAAGTTCACAGAAAAACGTGACCGGACGCGTGATCATTACCCTGCGTCCTTATACCTATACATTAGTAGGGGTTGAAAGTGACTACGACCTGATGAAGAGTGATTTCGGGGTATATGGAGAAGAGCAAAAAGCCTGGACAGCAGACGATGTGAAAGGCTTCACTAAAATCCTGGGCAACCAGATGAAGATTTTCTATTCAGTACAAAAGAAAAACGAAAAAGAATGATCAGGATAGGAATCGTAGGGGGAGCAGGTTACACCGCAGGGGAATTGATCCGCCTGTTAATTAACCACCCCGACGCACAGATCGTCTTTATAAACAGTAGCAGCAATGCCGGTAATAAAATTACCGATGTACACAGCGGACTGTTGGGGGAAACAGACCTGGTGTTCACCAGCGAACTCCCATTAGACAGTATTGATCTGCTCTTTTTCTGTACAGCACATGGAGACACCCGTAAATTTATGGAGTCCCACACGGTTCCGGAAAAAGTGAAGATCATCGACCTGTCAACCGATTATCGCCACAAAGTAGAAGATAACCCGTTCATCTACGGATTACCCGAACTCAACCGCCGTGCGATCTGCCAGTCACAATATATTGCCAATCCCGGTTGTTTCGCGACCTGTATTCAATTGGGTTTACTCCCGCTGGCCAAACATCTGATGCTCAACAATGAGATCCATGTCAACGCCATCACCGGTTCAACAGGAGCAGGCGTTAAACCCAGCGCGACCTCGCATTTCAGCTGGCGCAATGACAATATCTCGATCTATAAACCATTTGAGCACCAGCATCTCACAGAGATTACAGAAAGTCTGGTCCAGTTACAAAGCAGTTTCCGGAGTGCAATCAACTTCATTCCGGTACGCGGTAACTTCTCACGAGGCATCTTTGCCTCGATATACTTAGATTGCAAAATAGAATTAGACGAGATCAAACGGATCTATAAAGAGTATTACGAAGATCATTCGTTTACCTTTATCACTGACAGGAACCCCGACTTAAAACAGGTAGTCAACACCAACAAATGTCTGATCCACCTGCAAAAGTTCGACAATAAATTACTGATCATTTCCATGATCGATAACCTGCTGAAAGGTGCCAGCGGACAAGCCGTACACAACATGAACCTGTTATTCGGACTCGAAGAAACAGTCGGCCTCCATCTGAAACCGTCAGCGTTTTAGAATTTGCGAAGCAAATTCAGTAGTTAGTAGTTGGTAGTTAGCAGTACATTCGCTTCGCTCACTTAGTAGAAATACAAAAAAAACGAGTTCAACGAGTTCCTGCTAAACGAACAAAGTGAGTGCTCTACCAACTACTAACTACTATCTACTAACTACTAACTACTAAAAGAAAAAAAATGAACCTATTCGATGTATATCCTCTGTTTGATATAGAAATTGTTAAAGGAGAAGGCTGCTGGGTATGGGACAGTGAAAACACCAAATACCTGGATTTATATGGGGGTCACGCGGTTATTTCCGTAGGACACAGCCATCCGGAATATGTAGTAGCCATCACTGACCAGGTGAATAAACTGGGATTTTACTCTAACTCCGTCATTAATTCTTTACAACAGAAACTGGCTGACCGGCTGGGAAAGGCTTCAGGATATGATAATTATTCTTTGTTCCTGATCAATTCAGGTGCAGAAGCAAATGAGAATGCCCTGAAACTGGCCTCTTTCCACAACGGCAAAAAGCGGGTACTGGCTTTCAAAAAGGCGTTCCACGGACGTACTTCCGCCGCTGTTCGCGTGACGGACAACCCCAACATTATCGCACCGGTCAATGAGGGGCTTCCTGTAACCTATCTTCCCCTGAATGATATTACAGCCGTAGAGAATGAATTACAAAAAGGGGATGTATCCTCCGTTATTATTGAAGGAATACAGGGTGTCGGCGGAATACAGTTCCCGGCAGACTCTTTCCTGAAACAACTACGGGACATGTGTACCCAATATGAAACGGTCCTGATTGTGGATGAGATCCAGTCCGGCTACGGGCGGAGTGGAAAATTCTTTGCTCACCAGTACGCAGACATCCAACCGGACATTATCACTGTCGGTAAAGGGATCGGCAACGGTTTCCCGATGGCAGCCGTACTGATCAGCCCTATGTTTAAACCGGCTTACGGCATGTTAGGCACTACATTTGGAGGTAATCACCTCGCCTGTGCCGCCGGTATAGCCGTGCTGGATATTATGGAGAAAGAAGATCTGGTAGAAAATGCCCGCAAAGTAGGTGAATACCTGATGAACGAACTCCAGTCACTTCCCGGTGTAAAAGAGATCCGGGGACGGGGGCTTATGATCGGTATTGAATTCAACGAACCCATCAAAGTTGTTCGTAACAAACTCCTGTTTGAAGAAAAAGTCTTTACCGGTGTAGCCGGGACAAACACGATCCGTTTGCTCCCCCCCCTCACCCTAAGCATGGCAGAAGCAGAGGAAGCCATAAAACGGATACGGAAAGCATTAGCATAAGAAAATAAAACGCCCCCTATTCCCCGGCTTGACCGGGGACCGCATGAAAACAGGCTACTTCAATATATATTATAACTCAGGTCAGTTCTGATGCGGTCCCCAATCAAGTTGGGGAACAAATGAGTTTTATCAACACAGATTTCCGTGTTGAAAAAAACCAGCTATAACGATTTCGTCTATAAAAAGTTTTGTACTTTTGCAGTGAAATTCAACTCAATTCACCGTAAAGTTAATATTTGAATAATGAGTGCACAAACTCCTTACCTTTTGTTTTCGGGGACTAAATCCCGTTATCTCGCTGATAGAATTTGTAAGAGTCTGGACTTGCCATTGGGACAAATGAACATCCAGCATTTTGCAGATGGAGAATTTTCTGTGTCTTATGAAGAGTCTATTCGTGGACGGGATGTATTTCTGATTCAATCTACGTTCCCAAACTCCGACAACCTGATGGAACTACTGTTAATGATTGACGCGGCAAAACGTGCTTCTGCCCATTCTATCATTGCTGTTATCCCTTATTTCGGATGGGCACGCCAGGACAGAAAAGATCAGCCCCGTGTTTCTATCGGAGCCAAACTGATCGCCGACATGCTAAGCACTGCGGGTATTGACCGCTTAATTACTATGGACCTGCATGCAGACCAGATCCAGGGATTCTTTAATGTGCCTGTGGATCACCTGTATGCCTCTTCGGTTTTTCTGGATTGTATCCAGAAGAAACTACCGCTTGATAATCTGGTGATCGCGACTCCGGACGTAGGAGGAACCAAACGTGCCAGCAGTTATTCCAAATATCTGGGGATTCCGATGGTAATCTGTCACAAATCCCGTCTACGCGCCAATGAAGTAGCGGAAATGCGGATCATCGGAGATGTGGAAGGAAAAGATGTACTTTTGGTGGACGATATGGTCGACACTGCCGGAACCATTACCAAAGCCGCAGACCTGATGATAGCTAACGGAGCTAAATCCGTACGGGCAATTGCCAGCCACGCTGTAATGTCTGATCCTGCTTCACAACGGGTAGATGACTCTGCTTTAACAGAAATCTTCTTTACAGACTCTATCCCCTATCCGGGAAAAAGCCCCAAAGTAAAGATCCTTTCCATAGCAGATATGTTCGCCGAAGCCATCCGCCGCGTATGCAACGACGAATCCATCAGCTCCCTGTATGTGATTAAATAAAAAAGAAAAACCAATCATACCGGAAAGGGCACAGCAGCATATTACTGTACCCTTTCCTTTTTATTTTATAAATGAAATGACCGTTAGAACAGAAGATATACCCCATTCTAACCTACCGGATTGGGCAAAAGTGAAACTCGGATTTACATTGTTTCTGATCCATGTCCTTTTTATCTTATTGATCTCATTTATCGGAGCTCTGCTCCAGTCAGTCCCTTTCGCGAATCCCAGCATTTTGATTCCTATCCTTCATTGTTGCCGGTGTTTTCTATTAATTGCCGGATGTGTAATTTTATATAAGGCAACAGATGGAAGAGGAAAAAAGGGTGCCTGCATGTATGCTGTTCTTTCCATTTGGATATGCATCAGATATTTTCTATTATCACTCTATTTTATTTATTTACAACCTTTAGAAAGCGCAACAAGTTTAAATGAATTCTATGAGACATTCCCGGGAAACCTGCTTTTTACCGTACTCACCTATTCGGAGT
>JAJQES010000472.1 GCA_021201565.1 Tannerellaceae bacterium | reverse complement strand
TATACTGGTATAATAGATTTAATATGGAAATAAAAGTTACCACAGGAGAAAATACGGTTATTGCCGTATCCGGTCAATTAGACACTTTAACTGCCGTTGATTTTGAGAAAGTTGTACAAGAGGTGTTGAAAACACCCGTGCAGGAAGTCGTTTTGGAAACTGGGGAACTTACCTATGTAAGTAGTGCCGGATTACGTCTTATTCTTACTTTACAAAAAGGAATGACAGCTCGTGGAGGTTCATTGATCTTAAAAAATGTACAACCGGATGTCAAAGAAATCTTTGATATAACCGGATTTTCATCTATTCTGACCCTTCAGTAAAGAGAGGGTTTAATCCAATGGGCAAATGATGAAAAAGTTACATTTGAAAAATGACATGAACGAGCTTCACCGCTTACATGATTTTATGGATCAGGTAAGTGGAGAACTTGGTTTGAGCCCGCATACTTCAATGAATTTGAAACTGGCGCTCGAAGAGGCGTTAGTAAATGTTATATGTTATGCTTATCCGGAGGAAAAAGATCAGATAATCTCTCTTTATCTGGAGGCGTTGCCTGAACAGTTAACCTTTACACTGGTAGACTCTGGGACCCCTTTTAACCCAATCGCAAAACCGGAGCCGGATATTGAATTACCGGAAAAACAACGTCCCATAGGAGGACTGGGTATTTTTCTGGTGAAAAAATTAATGACGAAAGTCATATATGAACGTTCAGACAATAAAAATATATTGACTCTGATAAAAGAATTGCCTTAAATATGGCTGACTTAAATATAAAAGAAATACAGAATCTGAAGTTAAAGATTCAGATTGTAGAACAAATTACCATTATAGGAGTCATCCTGGTCGTGATAGGTTTTTATCATGATTGGGGAGTTCCTGCCGGTCTTCTTGCTGGTGTTCTGGTTATATTACAAATTGTCAAATGGCGGTTTAAAAAGCAACTAAAACAGAAAGAATACCTGGCTCGTATCGTTGAGGAAAGAACCATTGAGTTGCGTGTGCAGCGTGACCGGGTAATGAAAGAATCCGAAGAGCTTTCAACAGCTCTGGCCGCATTGGCCAAGGCCCAGGATGAATTGGTCCGCAATGAAAGAATGGCAACAGTGGGGAATCTGACCAAAGGATTGTTGGACCGGATCCTGAATCCGGTAAATTATATTAATAATTTTGCCGGTTTATCTATTGACCTGTTGAAGCAACTGGAGAAAAATGTGGCTGATAAAGACACAGTTATGAACCAGGATATCTATGAAGATACCAAAGAAATTATCGATATGATCTCCGGCAACCTGGTGAAAATCGCAGACCATGGTGTGAATACTGTACGGATCGTAAAAGCTATGGAAGATCTGCTGAAAGATATGAAAGGACATACGGTTCCGGCGGATATTAATAATCTTTGTAAAGTAAATCTGGATGTAATAGCCAAACTTTTTGAAGAGGAGATCCGGAAATACGGTATTAAACTGCATTTTTCACGTCTTACGTTATCCCTGATGATTGATATGAATATTGAACAGATGAGTAAAGTGCTGTTGCATTTGATGAAAAACAGCATGTATGCGCTTGTCCGGAAAGCGGCTCGTGAAGAGTATGAACCCCAGTTAGCCGTTAAACTGGAAAAGCTTAATAGCTCAATATGCATAAAAGTCCATGATAATGGAATCGGGATTGAAGACAATATTAAAGAGAAGATTTTTGAGCCTTTTTTCACTACAAAACCAACAGCTGAGGCTTCCGGGATTGGTCTGTACCTGAGTCGTGAAATTGTTTTAAACCATAAAGGTATGATCTCTGTGGAAAGTGATAAAAATAAATTTACAGAAGTTTCTGTCACTATTCCAATTCATCAAAATACAGAAGACAATGAGTGAACATTTGAAAAAGAAAATAGAATACCTGAAAGAACAATTGAGTAATCAGGAAAAGCTCGCTTCTTTGGGATTGCTGAGTGCAGGTATTGCTCATGAAATTCAGAATCCGTTGAACTTCGTGATTAATTTCAGTAAACTTTCAGTGAAGTTACTGGAAGAAATGGAAGAAATGCTGGAAGAAATCCGGACTACATTGCCGGAATCTGAACAGGAAGATCTGGAAGATGTAATGGAAGATCTGAAATGCAATATGAATAAGATCCTGGAAAATGGTGAACGGGCATCCAGCATTGTAAAGGGTATTCTGCTTTATTCAAGAGGGGATGATAAGGACTTTATGGAAACCGATCTGAAGAAGCTGATAAAAGAATATATCTGGTTATCCTATCATTCCGTACGGGCAAATAATAAGAATTTTAATATTTCAATTCAGGAAAACTATCAGGAGGATGTCCCTCTTGTCCGGGTAGTTACCCAGGATATAAGCCGTGCGGTTTTGAATCTGATGAATAATGCCTGTTATGCTGTTTACAGGAAATCAATCCAGACTCCGGCAAATTATACTCCTACTGTAAAGGTTCATTTATGGCAGGAAGGAGACCTGGTAAAATTGACCATTGAAGATAATGGTACAGGTATTACCGAAGAGGTATTCCCCAATTTATTCCAGCCGTTCTTCACAACAAAACCTGTAGGAGAGGGGACCGGGTTAGGGTTATCTATTACAAAAACAATTATTGAAGAAAAACATCATGGTACGATAGAAGTTGAAACTGAATCCGGTGAATACACACGTTTCACAATTTCTTTACCTATCAACAATTAATCAGAACAGAATTTAATATGGCTATCAAGATATTAAGTGTAGACGACGAACAGGATCTCGAGATATTACTCACTCAGTATTTCCGCAGAAAGATAAAGCGGGGAGAATATGAATTCTCTTTTGCTCATAATGGAGTAGAGGCTTTGGAGATGATTCTGGCAAATCCTGATTTTGATATAATCCTCAGTGATATAAATATGCCGGAAATGGATGGATTAACTTTATTGACCAAAATCAATGAGTTGCGTAATCCGGCATTGAAATGTATC
Source organism: Tannerellaceae bacterium (assembly GCA_021201565.1). Lineage (GTDB taxonomy): Bacteria > Bacteroidota > Bacteroidia > Bacteroidales > Tannerellaceae > UBA4116. The sequence continues at coordinate 4,509 of JAJQES010000472.1, read as the reverse complement.
ATGGTGTCTGCCTATGGAGATATGGAGAATATACGTATTGCCATGAACCGGGGAGCTTTTGACTTTACTACTAAGCCAATCAATCTGGAGGATATGGAGCTTACTATTGAGAAGGCCGCTGAACAGATCCGGTTTATAAAACAGGCTCAACGTGAGCATTCACAACTTAAGTCTATTCAGTCTGATCTACATGTCGCAAGAGAGATCCAGGAAACTATATTACCCAAGAATTTCCCTCCTTTTCCGGAGTTGAAATCATTTGATATTTATGCTTTTATGAAAGCTGCAAAGTATATCGGTGGTGATTTCTATGATTTCTTTATGATTGATAATGACCGGTTAGGCTTTGTGATAGCAGATGTTTCCGGCAAAGGAGTTCCGGCAGCGATCTTTATGGCTATAAGCCGTACGGTAGTAAGAGCCATCGCACTCACCGGAAATTCACCGGCTGCCTGTATGAAACGGGCCAATAATTTATTATGCCAGGAAAGTGTAAATGATATGTTTGTTACGGTGTTCTATGGTATCTTACAGATTCATACGGGCATAGTTACCTACTCGAATGCCGGACATAATCCTCCGGTTTATATCCAACGTGATGAACATGTTTCCGTATTACCGCTTACGAATGATCTGGTATTAGGTGCAATAAAAGATAAAGAATATCATGAAAAAGAGGTACAGCTTCAACCCGGAGATACCCTGTTCCTTTATACCGATGGAATAACTGAGGCCATGAATAAGGAAAATAAGCCTTATACTGAAAATAAACTGCTGAAAGAATGTACGAATCTGGCCGGTAGTTCTCCGGACGAACTGGTGAAGAAAATAAATGAATCTGTTGCGGAATTCTCAGGTGGAGCTATGCAGTCAGATGATATTACCATTCTTGCTGTAAGATATAACGGCGATTAGGAAAGAGATAGTTTAAGACATAATAAAGAAGGACTCCGGATTTCATATATCCGGAGTCCTTCTTTATTATGTCTTCTTTCCTATATTCTGTAAATCTGTATTTAATAATTCCTGTTATCTTTGTAAATAACAAAAAACGCAAAACATGAAAAAACTTGTATGCCTGTGGGTGCTTATTTTTACCCTCCCTTTTTCGGTTATAGGATTGGATAAAGATTGGTTAATTGACGGCTCATCATTTACTGTATCGGTCGATGTTTGTAGCCAGACAAACCGGATTGAATTGACCAATGGATTGTTGAAGCGGGTATTCTCCCTTTCTCCTAATGTGGCTACTATTGCACTGGACAATCTGATGACCGGACAAAGTGAGTTACGGGCAGTTCGCCCGGAAGCCATTGTTGTTCTGGATGGCAAAGAGTATCCGGTAGGTGGACTTTCCGGACAACCTGTCAGTAATTTCCTTTCCGAATCTTTTTTAAACGAAATGACTGTTTGTGATTCGTCTTTTCATTTTTCTTATTATGAGATCGGGGAAACACAACCCCGGTTTGAATGGAAACCAAATGATGCCTGGATATCTAACATGTATCCATGGCCGGCAAAAGGGAAACGTTTGACATTTACTTATCTTCCACCTGCAGATGTTGATGCCGTACAAGGTATAACCGTTCGTGTAATTTATGAACTGTATGACGGTGCCCCTATTTTATCCAAATGGATTGAAATAGATAATAACGGAGAACAGGCAGTTATTTTGGATTCTTTTAAATCCGAAATACTGGCATTGGTGGAGACAGCTCCTAAAGTTCATTATGGCGAACCCCACGAGATCCGGATGATGGCGGATACTCCCGGTAAGTATACACACGACTTTCGCAGGCAACCGGTTCAGACTGATGCTCCCCGTGATTATATTGACCGGTTTACCCAACTGTTTATTGTGACCGATTATGCTATGGGAGGGGATATGGAAGCCATGAAGGATAATCCGGCGGTCCGCTGGGTGTTTGACCATCCTGAATATGAGTTTACAGGGATCCGGTATTATGGGCAATATAAACCGGCACGCCTGGAAGTTAGCCCTCTTCTGGGTCCTTCTTTGCAAATTGATCCGGGAGATACTTTTCAGTCATGTATTGCTTTTGAGATGTTGAGGGATGCAACGGACCAGGAACGCCGTGGATTGGCAGAGTGTAAATTCTGGCGTATGATGGCCCCCTGGACACAGGAAAATCCTATTTTTATGCATGTGCGCAGCTCGGACAGTGAGTCTGTAAAACAGGCAATAGATCAATGTGCTGAAGTTGGTTTTGAAATGGTCATTATGACTTTCGGTAGCGGATTTAATATTGAGAATGATTCGGCCTCTTATCTGGATCGAATGACGCGTCTCCGGGAGTATGCGGAAAAGAAAGGAATAGCAATCGGCGGATACTCCCTGTTGGCCAGCCGCCGGGTTGACGATTCTTTCGCTGCTATTAGTAAGAAAACAGGATTACCCGCCAGAACACGTGAAGAAGGAAGCCGTTTCGGACTTTCTCCCTGTCTGGCCTCTGAATGGCGAAATACCTATTTTAATAAACTGACTCATTTCTTCCATACCACAGGAATGAATGTCTTTGAAAATGATGGCTCATATCCCGGTGACCCGTGCGCCTCTGAAATTCATTGTGGACACAGAGGATACGATGATTCCCAGTGGCAGCAATGGAGAAAAATAAGTGATTTTTATAAATGGTGCAGAGGACAGGGTATTTATCTGAATGTACCGGATTGGTATTTCCTGGCCGGCTCTAATAAAACTCCGATGGGATATGTTGAAACTAACTGGTCATTGCCCCGGGCGTATCAGGAAATTATAGAACGACAGAATATCTATGACGGCACCTGGAGTAAAACCCCAAGCATGGGTTATATGTTTGTCCCGTTAACCCAATACCATGGAGGTGGTGCAGCCGCAACTATTGAACCTCTACATGAACATTTGGATCATTACGAGACACGTTTAAGGAATCTGTTTGCGGCAGGTGTCCAGGCCTGTTACCGGGGACCCCGTTTATATGATACCGGTGAAACCCGTGAAGTTGTAAAGAAATGGGTATCTTTCTATAAGAAGTATCGTGCTATATTGGATTCGGATATTATTCATCTGAGGCGACCTGACGGAAAAGATTGGGATGGAATTATGCATGTAAATCCCGCTCTTAAACAGAAAGGATTTATCGCATTATACAATCCGCTTGATATTCCTGTTACCCGGGAAATAAAGATACCTCTTTATTATACCGGATTAACCGGCAAAGCGATTGTAAAAGAAGAGAACGGGAAAGCTGTTGAATATTTGTTGGAACGTGATTACACCATTAAACTGGAAGTGACTATTTTACCGAGAGGATTTAGCTGGTATGTTATAGAATAAAGAAGAGTAAAATAGCCTGATAATAAAAAGCCCGGTTTTATGTTTAAACCGGGCTTTTTATATGATGTATGATACCTGTTTTCTTATTTCAAAAGAGCGTTGCGGGTAGCCATAATGCTATCTTTTTCAGCTCTTGCAGTATTAACAGTAATCACTTTTTCCTGTAACGGCAGAACGAGGTCTTTCATTTCGTTCAGGTCCGGATAATAAACAGCCAGATCCTGAGCTATATCCCCTAAAATTTTAATACGTCCTTCCATATTTTCAGATAATCCGGCAGAAGTCGCGTCTCCCTTTATTACTAATGAAGGATTTGCCAGCAGACAGGCATATTCTGCAGCCATACCACCTAACATCTCCAGTTGAACATCTATTTTATCATTTTCAGCCATAGCATCAATCAATTTGTTTTCCTGATTTTTCATGAATTCACGGAATTCAGTTTCAGAAGCATTTGCCGGAAGTTGGTCTTTCATAATGTTCTGGACAAATGAAATATTCAGATCAGTAGTCAGTTTTACCAGTACAGCTTCAATTTCTGCTACAGGTTGTTTCGTTGCTTTTAGTACATTGTAATCTGCAAAATACATTCCACATGCACGTGCTTTTTGAGCCGTTCCTGTTAATTCGCTTGCTTTGGACAAAGGCAGCATGTAACCCATATCAGCCACGTTCATACTCACTTCTCCGGCATAGATACGGTAAGGGATTTCCGATTCAGGCATGTCTTTCATAAACTGAACCGTTTCCATCTTTAATTCTTCTGTCAGTAAGTTCCGGGTGGCACTTCCGGCAATAACAGCGGCATCTTCATTTACAGCATCTCCATCTGTTTTTTTTGTACCACCGCCACAGGCAGTCATACCCAGTATACATACTGATAAGGATAACAGGTAGATAAAATTCTTTTTCATACTATTTATTTTAATAATTTATATTTTATCTTTTTAGTATTCGTTTTTACGTTTCAGATATTTTCCCGGAAACTCTGCGAATATAGCGATAATCATTAATAATACACAGAAACCAAGAACCAATAAATTAAATGTATAGGTTGAAATATAGCTTCCTGCGACATTTTTTTCGTAGGTGTAAAAATGGGACCTGCCCCATTTATTATCCGGTCGCAAATAGATTTGTCCTACCTTGGGATACAGGCGGTTATTACTTCT
>JAJQES010000045.1 GCA_021201565.1 Tannerellaceae bacterium | reverse complement strand
CTTCCACAGGAAAATATACATTCCGCAACATGACAAGTGAAATGGCATCCGGAAACCGGTGGACAAATATCAACGCGAACGGAGAAATAACGTATGATCTGGACGAATTAGCCGCTCTAAATGCAAACACAACCATGTGGTCACCTTACACAGGCCAATTCATTTTTCATTCATGGGCGGTAGAAAATGCCTCCTTCCTCCGGTTAAGTACCCTGACCCTGGGATACACCTTGCCAAAAACATGGACCAACAAAGTACGGATCCAGCATGTACGTTTGTATGCAACCGGCTATAATCTGTTCTGCTGGACAAAATATACCGGATTTGACCCGGAAGTATCTACCCGCCGGAATACTACACTCACTCCCAACGTAGACTATTCGGCCTATCCGAAAAGCCGCCAGTTTGTAATTGGATTAAATGTAAACTTCTAACAAAACAGATACAAGAAAAATGAAAAAGATCAATTTATATATTCTATCCCTCCTGCTCTTTACGGGAATCCTCATTTCCTGTAACGATATGTTAGACGGAGGCACAGGTTCATCCATAGATGATGCGACCCTGTACAGTTCGGAAATCCTGGCCGAACAGGCGATGTATGGTATACTTATCTCATTTGCCGAAACAAATTCATACCGGGGCCGCTACATCCCCTATTACGGGATTAATACTGATTCGGAAACCTATTCAGGATATAACCAGGGAACCGGTGACCGCAGAAGCCGTTTAACCGGTTATGATGCAACCCCTGATAACCAGGAAATGAACGTAAATACCGGACCCTGGGCAAAAATGTATGAAGGAATTGAAAGAGCCAATCTCTGCATAGACGGAATCCGCACGCACGGAGATTGGGAAAATAATGAAGCGCTGGCACAGATCCTGGGCGAATGTATTACCTTACGGGCCGTCCTGTATGCCGACTTATTAAAAGCATGGGGAGATGTACCTTACCGCTTTGAACCTCTCACTACGGAAACCATGTATCTGGCAAAAACAGACAGAGACGAAATCTATAAGAAACTGATTGATGATCTGGAAGAAGCTGCCGGACTGGTTGCATGGCCTAATGCAACCTCTACGACCACGACTGTAGAGCGCATTAATAAAGCTTTTGTAAAAGCATTACGGGCCCGTCTGTGTCTTGCTGCCGCCGGATATGGACAAAGACCCGAAGGAGGTCGCAGAAGAAGCAACGATGCAGACCTTAGTGTAGACAAAATGTATGCAATTGCCCTCCAGGAATGCCGTGACATCATCAACAGCCAGACCTGCACCCTGGGAGATTTTGAAACCACATTCAAAGAACTGTCTGGTGAAGTAAACACTGCCGGAAGAGAATCCCTGTGGGAAATCCCTTTTGCGCCCGGACGCGGACGGGTGGTCTATACTTACGGAATTAAACATAACACCGTAGACAAATACACCAGTATCGCACAGGGTGGAGGAGTCCGTCCGACAGCAAACCTGTTCTATGACTACGATTCAAAAGATATCCGCCGGGACATTACCTGTATCCCTTACTACTGGAACAACGGCAAGCAGGAATTACGGTCCGTCAAAGAGTGGTATTTTGGTAAATACCGGTATGAATGGATGTCACGGGTGCCCAGTGGTGACTCTGACGACGGTGTAAACTGGCAATATATGCGTTATGCGGATGTCCTTCTGATGGCAGCTGAAGCAGGCAACGAATTAAATGGCGGCCCCACGGATGAAGCGAAAGAATATTTCAGAATGGTAAGAGCGCGTGCTTTTCATGCAGCCGACCAGACAGAAAAAGTAACAGATTATATCAATAGTCTCACGACAAAAGATGACTTTTTTTATGCGTTGACAGAAGAACGCAAATGGGAATTTGCCGGAGAAGCTGTACGGAAACAGGATCTGATCCGTTGGAATATGTTAGGAGAAAAGATGAAAGAAACCAAAGAGAGGTTGAGTGACCTGCAAAAACGGGAAGGAGAATACAGCGATTTAGCCAATAAAGTCTATTATGAATATGCAGAAGACGGAGAAACCCTGATCAATATTTACGGACTGGAACGGGGCGAAACTGATGAAACAGGGGCTACTCTCGGCTACACAGCAGAACCTAAAAACTGGTTTATATCCAGTAATGAATATGTTTTGAGTGACGACTATGTAGACAATCTCTACATTAACGATCCGGATGAACGCCAGTTCTGGCCGATATTCGCCACATTCATCAATGCAAGTAACGGTATGTTGAAAAATGACTATGGATATTAATTGAGTAAAATATGAAACAGATAAATAACTATAAAAACAATATAGTAGTCCTGTTACTCATAGCAGTAACAGGAGGCTTGTTCACCGGCTGCTCCGCTCCCGATGAATTGACAGAGATCACTTATGCCCGTGTATTCTCTATTAACGAAGAGAACCTGACAGTCAATGTGACCAACAGCACAACCCTGCGCCTGACCTGGGACAAAGTACAGAATGCGGACGGATACACGATTGAACTATTTGCGGACGACGAGACGATGCAGTTCGCAGGAACTCCCTCTGTCATAGAAGAGAATATTGAATACCAATCCCCTTATCTCATCCCTAACCTGGATGGTGAAACGTTCTATTCCGGCCGTATCAAAGGGGTATCCAATACAACCAGTGATTCCCATTGGACCACCTTCTCTTTTCAGACTGCTATGGAAAATATTTTCAATGCCATCGGCGATGGTTTAGGAGCTACCTCCGTAACACTTAGCTGGGAACCGGGATTAGATGTTACCCATATTATTATCAGGGATCTGGAAGGAAACGAAGTGACCAGGCACGATATCACCCCTGAAGAGATCACTGCCGGGAAAGCGACCGTAAACGGGCTGGAAGGAAATACCAGCTATACCGCACAGATTTATAATAATACCAAATCCAGAGGTAGCATTACCTTTACAACAGATCCTGATCTGGGAGATGCCATCCAGGTATATCCGGAAGATGATCTGGGTGCATTAATCGGTGAAGCAGAGGATGGAGATGTATTTGCTTTAATGCCGGGTGAGTATATAATAGGAAGTGGTATTTCCGTCACCAAATCGATCTCCATTATAGCGGCGATATCTTCTGACAGACCTATTCTGGTCAATACCAACTTTGCCCTGAAAGCTGCCAACATTAATCTTTCTTTCAAAAATCTTATTATTGACGGAGAGTCCAACCAAACTGTTGTGACATCAGTTGATAATGGGTTAACAGCCGGAGAAATTTCATTTGACGGTTGTAACATCCTTAATTACCAGAGAGGATTTGTGACCCCAAGTAATAATGAAGTTGAAATCCTGTCTTATAAAATAAATGACTGTATCGTTGAGAATGTAGGAGGTTCAGGTAATGAAGTGTTTGACTTCCGTACAGCAGTTTGCCGGAACATGGCAATTACAAACAGTACATTCTCTGGAGTTGGAAATAATGCTCGTTATTTCATCCGGATGGATAATGCCGGATACGGTATATTTGGTGGTAGTGTCACTGTTTTAATAGATCAATGTACTTTCTATAATTCAGTAGACACCGACAACAGGTCTATCCTGTATGTACAATACAGTGCTAACAACTGTACCTTCACGAATTGTATTGTAGCAAATACAGCCGGACAGCTTGCCCTGGGTAGTCCAAACCTGACCACCCGTAATAATATTTTCTATGCAACCAGCAGCATAGCGGAAACAGGTGGAAATCCGGGATTTGCAGATCCTGAAAACGGTGATTTCACAGTTACAAATGAAGATGTATATTTCAGTGGAGCAGGAGATCCACGATGGCTAAAATAATCCAAAGCCTCTAATGAATGTAAACGTGTAGTAAATTTTCCATGCAAGAAGCCATTCCGGAAGAACCAGGATGGCTTTCTTTTTTTAAACAGTGGATCTTTTTCTCCATCCGGTAGTATTTCAGGAAAGATCCAATCCTATTTTATCCCTTGCCCAACCGTTTTTATAGCCAAAAACCTATTGGATTACAGTAAAAAACCTATTGCATGAAGAAATAAAAGGATGGAAAATGGAATCCTACATATCACACTTCCAAAGATGAGTCCTTTGGATTCTCCAAAAGCAGTCAGATTGATTGAAATTAAGTAACCATATTTCCATACTAAACAGAACAGGCTGTCTCACAATATAAATGAGACAGCCTGTTTTTATATAAAATCAGATAGTATTTCACACCCGGTAAGCAGAACGAACCGATTTAAAGAGTCGTTCCCTCATCAGAGGTAAGATCCAGTTTTTCGTTATCCCCTCCCCTTTCAAAGTATTGTTTCCGTAACGGATGGGCAGTTGCTTCTTTATACCGTTTACGGTTACGGTAAATATCCAGTGCTTTATACAATGCCTGGCGGAACGATTCTTCTGAAGCAATATTCTGCCCGGCAATATCATAAGCTATTCCATGAGCCGGAGAAGTACGGACTATAGAAAGACCGGCCGTATAATTCACCCCGTCCTCCATAGCAATTGTTTTAAATGGAATCAATCCCTGGTCATGATACATCGCCAGCACACCATCAAATTTATCATACATCCGGGCTCCAAAGAAACCATCCGCAGCATAGGGTCCAAAGGACATGACTCCATATTGCTCAGCTTCCTGCATGGCCGGTAAAAGGACTGTTTCCTCTTCGCTTCCCAGTAACCCACCATCACCCGCATGCGGATTAAGGGACAGAACAGCAATACGCGGACGGATAATACTGAAATCCTGCTTTAAAGAGTGATTGAAAATAACCAGTTTCTCTATGATACTCTCTTTCGTCAGTGTCCCGGCCACCTGTGCTAACGGAATATGTCCCGTCACCAATGCCACCCGTATCTCCTCATTCATCAGGATCATCAGCCCCTTACTCTCTTCCGTACCGAATTCACTTTCCAGATATTCCGTATGCCCCGGAAAAGAGAACTGCTCGTTCTGAATATTATTCTTATTAATCGGAGCTGTCAGTAAAACATCAATAGCCCCTCTTTTCAAATCCGCAACCGCAGCCTGTAAAGATTGGAAAGCAGCTTCACCCGCAGCCGGAGTCGATTTGCCAAGCTCCACTTTCAGTTCATCGCTGGTACAATTAATAATATTCACACGGTTCACACCTACCTCTTCTGCCTGAGTAATAATATTCATATTTACCTGAGGCAGTTCCAATGTTTTGCGATGATAAGCGGCTACCTTCGATGAGCCGTAGATAACGGGTGTACACATTTCTGCTAACCGGCTATCCGCAAAGGCTTTCAGAATAACTTCATACCCGATTCCATTTACATCACCATGCGTGATCCCTACCTTTATTAACTGTTCTTCCATTTATTCTGTTTTATCTTACTAATCCTAACTTATTGAGCATCTCCCTGTAAACGCAATGTAAATAAAGCTGCTTCAATCCGGCGGATAAAATTACGTTTATTGGTTTCCGGTGCATACACAAATCCTTCAACAACCAGAATCCGGTTATTACGTTCGTCCAGACGTACATGACTGACAAAAGGCCCTCCCATCATATCACCGACCATTTTCCATAATCCCCGTAACACACCCACATATTCTCCGTTAACGGTGATGGGCTTATAAGAAAGTTCAAAACGGGTTTCTGTAGTCATATAAGAATCCGGAAAAGCACCCGGCAGATTCTCTTTCAATACAGAATCACGTTTAGCCACCAGGTAATCCAGTGTAAACGTATTCGCATCTGTATAAGGGAATGAATACACAACCAGGTCTGTACGGCCTGTATTGGCATTATTGGAAGCCCAGAAGAAATCCTCAGCTCTCTTACTATAAGTCATGTCAGCCGGCACCTTTAAAGATGCCCCAAACATTTCCTGTACGGTTTCCAGCACCAGGTTACTATAGGTATTTTGTAACTGCGCAGCCGCCCGGTCCATCTCCACCCGGGTAAAATAGTCTGAAATATGACCGGCATTTTTTTGATGCCATTCTACCAGCGTTTCTTCATCCGGAGCCGTCAGATACATAACGACCTGGCCACTTGACCAACGGTTATTCTCGGTATTTACAGATACTTTTGTATATTGGTTCGGATCAATCCGTACAATTAGAATATTTCTTACATACGTCAATAAACCATTAAAATCATTGGGATTCACATGGGTTACTTTAAAAGAGGGTTCCGGTTGAGGCAATCCTTCAATTGAAGCCCAAAGTTCATCTTTAATAACTTCTCCGGCTATGCCATTCCATTTTGAATTGTCCATCACCACAATAATCTCATAGGCAAAACCTGTCGCTTTTGTTACTACTGCTCCCGAACTGCAACCGGCCAGAACAGTCACAAAAAATATAGTAATGAAAAATAAATCTTTAACTTTCATATTGTTTTCTCCTATTTTGTACGCAAATATAACTTTTTTCTTACACTTCTCTATGCTTTTCTAATCCGATGTTCTGCCGTTCTTTCCGGATGCTTTGGCAGTGGACAACATACCACAGGCAGCCAGAATATCTTCTCCACGGGAAGTACGAATTGTACAAACTACTCCCCTTTCATTTAACCGGTCCCGGAATAATTCCATTTTCCGGAGTTCAGAACTTTCCAACGGGACATCCGGAATAGCATGAAAACGGATCAGATTTACCCGGCAGGGAATACCTTTCAATAAACCAGCCAAGGCATCCGCATGAGCCAGCGTATCATTCAAATCTTTAAATATGATATATTCAAAAGAGACACGGCGCTGGCCGGAAAAGTCATATTTCCGGATCAGTTCCAGTACCTCACACGCCGGAAACGGTTTCTCGACCGGCATCAAACGCAACCTTTCTTCCGGAAAAGGAGAATGGAGACTCACAGCCAAATGGCATTTGCTCTCTTCCAGGAAACGCTTCAGTCCTTTCTTTATTCCTATTGTGGAAACTGTTATACGTTTAGGACTCCATCCGTACCCCCATAATGCGGTTAACACCTCCAATGCTTTAAACAATTCCTCTACATTGTCCAGCGGTTCTCCCATTCCCATAAACACAAGGTTGGTTAGTTGAGCGGATTCCGGGATCATTTGAATCTGGTTAATGATCTCATACGCAGTCAGATTAGCGGTAAATCCCTGCTTACCCGTCATACAGAACAAACAGTTCATCCGGCATCCCACCTGGGAAGATACACATAAGGTAGCACGGTCATCAGCCGGAATATACACGGACTCAATATAAGAACGACCTACCGGAAATAGATACTTAATAGTACCGTCTACAGAGACCATTTGATCTACCGGCTTACAGCCACCTACTTCAAACTCCGTTTCAAGAAGAGTTCTGTTGGCTACGGAAAGATTTGTCATATCAGCAATAGAGGAAACTTTTTTCTTATAGAGCCAGTCTGCCATTTGTTTAGCCGCATACGAAGGCAGGCCCAGACGGCCTGTAACCTCCTTTAGCTCCTCTAACGTCAAACCCAGTAATTTCTTCTTCATACCCATATAATAAAAATTCCCCTTTACTATCGGATTAGTAATACA
>JAJQES010000263.1 GCA_021201565.1 Tannerellaceae bacterium | reverse complement strand
ATTTGGGGATGATCCGGCAGGAGGGAAAGCGTTACGGTCACGGGATGATATCTGGATAGAAGAACGGAATGATTATACGGTTGGCGCTGTTTATAAGGATTTACCGGCAGATACCCAACTTAAAAATATTATTTATACAGCCATTAATCCGGATCTGTTAATGGATCAGTGGTATTCCAGTAACTTTTTGTGTTATCTGTTGTTAGATCATCCCTCGTCGGCTTCCCGGGTAGAGGCTGATTTTAATGCAGCCTTTGATTTCTCCCGGATTGGAGTGCAGGACGGATATATTGAATTAGTCCCTCTTACTGATGTGTATTACCGGAATGAAAATTGGGACGAAAGAATAATTCAGAGCGGAAGCCGGGAGCGCACTCTGGTTCTGGTGGGAGTTGCGTTTCTCATTATTATAATAGCTGCTATCAACTTTACAAACTTTAGTATGGCGTTGGTCCCTATGCGTATCAAAAGTATCAATACCCGCAAAGTATTGGGCAGTACCGAACGCCAACTTCGTGTGGGGATGTTGATAGATAGTGTTTTATTAAGTGTACTCGCTTATTTTATAGGGATGGGATTGGTTTTTGTGCTTAGTAAGACCTCTTTGCTGGACTTTATTGCAATAGGCTTTTCTTTTCCCGGACATTTAGGCCTGGCTATTCTAACCTTGCTGTTGGCTCTTGTTGTGGGGATGATTGCGGGGCTCTATCCTGCCTGGTATATCACCTCTTTCCCTCCCGCTTTGGTGTTGAAAGGATCGTTTGGGCTTTCTCCCAAGGGACGTGGGTTGCGGACTTTTCTGATCGGATTTCAGTATGTTGTATCTATTATTCTGATCATTGTGGCTATTTTTGTACAACTTCAGCGGGGATATATGCAGGATTTTCGGGTCGGTTTTGATAAAGATCAGGTAGCTGTGATAGAATTAACGGATGAATTGAGTAATAAAAACAGAGAGACTCTCGTGAATCGTCTCAGGACCTATGCCGGTATAGAAGATGTGGCTTTTTCCATGGAAAAGATGGGAGCTCAGGATGCGTATTCTACCAATTCATTTATTTACAATGGAGAGCGTATACGGTATCATACCTTTTTTGTCTCTTCCAATTTCTTTAAAGTAATGGGCATCCCTATTATAGAAGGGAAAGAACCGGGACCGGCCTATGATAAAGGGGGTGATCCTGCCTATCTATTGAGTGAACCCATGAAAGCACAGTATGGTATTCCACCGGGCCACCATAATTTACATGGTCAGGGAAACACACATGAAGTGTTGGGCTATACGGGAAATGCCCGCTTTACTTCGCTCAGACAGGATGATTTTAACAACGTCTATGTCGTTAATTCCGGCTATACGATGACGAACTCGTATATTCGAATGTTGCCGGGAACAGATGTTTTTGGGGCTATCGCTCATATCCGGAGTGTAATAAATGAACTTGAGCCGGGATATCCGGTACAGGTGGAGTTTTATGATGAAATATTTAATCAGGTATACCAGCAAGAAGAGAAATTAAATAAAATGATCTCCTACTTTAGTGTTCTGGCTATCCTGATCTCCCTGGCCGGAGTCTTCGGACTGGTGTTGTTTGAAGCACAATACCGCCGGAAAGAGATTGGTGTCCGGAAAGTGTTTGGGGCAGAGATCCGGGATATTCTGATTATGTTCAACCAGCTTTATTTATATATTGTTTGTATCTGTTTTATCCTGTCGGTTCCTGTTGCTTATTATACTATTACCCGGTGGCTGGAGAACTTTGCTTATAAGACTCCAGTCTATGGATGGGTCTTTGCTGTGGCTTTCCTCATTGTCGCCGGTATTACAGCTTTGACAGTGACTTTCCAAAACTGGCAGGCAGCCAGTGAGAACCCGGTAGAAAGCGTGAAATCGGAATAAGACCGGTTTGTATTACAAAGATAGTAAAGAATACAATAAGGAACACCCGTTGGTTAGCCGGTTAAGAGCCTGTTTAATTCCTCCCTGTGTAAAGCCTTGGAAGAGTTAAACAGGCTTTAGCATATTGGTAATTTTTCAGGGTATTTTTTTTCCAGATCGAAGGAAAAGTATTACCTTAGTGGACTTTTTGAAAGAAAAATACTAGATTGTAATAAATAGAAGACTAAATGGTTGATCAAGACAGAATTATTAAGATCAACATCGAGGAAGAAATGAAGTCTGCATACATTGATTATTCAATGTCTGTAATCGTTTCCCGTGCGCTTCCTGATGTTAGGGATGGTTTTAAGCCGGTTCACCGCCGAGTGTTATTTGGAATGAATGAACTGGGTAATACATCCGACAAACCTTATAAAAAATCTGCAAGAATAGTTGGTGAAGTTTTAGGTAAATACCATCCGCACGGAGATAGTTCCGTGTATTTTGCAATGGTCCGTATGGCTCAGACCTGGTCGTTGCGCTATCCGTTGGTTGACGGGCAGGGTAACTTTGGGTCAGTAGACGGTGACAGTCCGGCTGCTATGCGTTATACGGAGGCCCGTTTGAGCAAAATGGCAGAAGAAATGCTCCGCGATATTGATAAAGATACAGTGGATTTCCAGCTGAACTTTGACGATACACTGAAGGAGCCTACCGTTTTACCTACCCGTATACCGAACCTGTTGATAAATGGAGCTTCCGGTATTGCAGTGGGGATGGCTACCAATATGCCCCCTCACAATATGAGTGAAGTGCTGGATGCTTCTATGGCATACATTGATGCAAGGGGTGACATAGATGTGGAAGGGTTGATGGAGTACGTAAAAGCTCCAGACTTCCCAACCGGCGCAACTATCTATGGATACGCAGGTGTAAAAGATGCTTTTGAAACCGGGCGCGGACGTATTATCCTGCGTGGTAAAGCAGAGATCGAGGTTGAAAATAATCATGAAAAGATTATTATTTCCGAAATTCCTTACCTGGTAAATAAAGCTGAGCTTATCAAATATATTGCCGATATGGTGAACGATAAGCGGATTGATGGTATTACCAATGTAAATGATGAATCCGACCGCCGGGGTATGCGGATCGTGGTAGATGTAAAACGTGATGCCAATGCAAGTGTGATATTAAATAAACTGTATAAGATGACTGCGCTGCAATCGTCTTTCAGCGTAAATAATATCGCCTTGATGAACGGCCGGCCCAAACAGTTGAATCTGCGTGATATGATCGGTGCGTTTGTGGACCACCGCAAAGATGTAGTGACACGGCGGACAAGATTTGAATTAAGAAAAGCGGAAGAACGTGCTCATATCCTGGAAGGATTGATCATTGCTTCCGACCATATTGACGAAGTAATTGCTATTATCAAAGCGTCACAGAATCCTCAGGAAGCAATCGCCAATTTGATTGAACGGTTTGGACTAAGTGATGTGCAGGCCCGTGCAATTGTCGAAATGCGTTTGCGCCAGCTGACTGGTCTGGAGCAGGGAAAACTTCGTGCCGAGTATGATGAGATTGCAAAACTGATTGCTCATTTAAAAGATATTCTGGAAAATGAAGATCTTTGTCTGCAGCTGATCAAGGATGAATTGCAGGAAGTAAAAAATAAATATGGTGATGAACGTAAAACGGATATTATCTATGCTTCCGAAGAGATGAATCCGGAAGATTTCTATGCAGATGATGAAATGATCATTACCATTTCCCACATGGGATACATCAAACGGACTCCGTTGAAAGAGTTCCGTGCCCAGGGACGTGGTGGAGTAGGAGCAAAAGGATCCGAAACACGGGATGCGGATTTTGTACAATATATTTATCCGGCTTCTATGCATGCGACTCTGCTTATCTTTACGGCGAAAGGACGTTGTTACTGGTTGAAGGTATATGAAATTCCGGAAGGAACCAAGAATTCAAAAGGACGTGCTATTCAGAACCTGTTGAATATAGAGCCGGATGATAAAGTAAATGCCTTTATCCGTGTAAAACGTCTGACAACCGATACTGAATTTATCAATTCCCATTACCTGTTGTTCTGTACGAAAAAAGGTGTGATCAAAAAGACTCTTCTCGAAGCCTACTCACGTCCTCGTCAGAATGGGGTAAATGCTATCACTTTACGTGAAGATGATGCGTTGGTAGACGTTCGTATGACGAATGGGGAAAACGAAGTCCTGATTGCTAACCGCAATGGCCGTGCTATCCGCTTCAATGAAGCAGCAGTTCGTCCGATGGGCCGTACAGCTGCCGGTGTAAGAGGTATTACATTGGATGAGGATGGACAGGATGAAGTGGTTGGAATGATCTGTATTAAGGATAAAGAAGAGGAAAGTGTATTGGTGGTTTCCGAACAGGGATATGGTAAACGGTCTAAGGTCGATGATTACCGTATCACCAACCGGGGAGGAAAAGGGGTAAAAACTATCAATATTACCGAAAAAACAGGTAAATTAGTCGCCATTAAGAGTGTGACAGACCAGAATGACCTGATGATCATTAATAAATCAGGGATCGCTATTCGTCTGAAAGTGTCTATTCTGAATATTATCGGACGTGCTACTCAGGGAGTACGGCTGATTAATCTGGAAAAACGAAATGATGAGATTGCTTCTGTATGTAAAGTCCTTTCCCAGGAAGAAGAGGAAATCGTAGAAGGGATAGCTGAAGAGGAGGCAACAACCGGAGCAACTGAACATTCTTCAGAATCTCCAATAAACCTTCCGGCTGAAAATGAGTCTCAGGTAGATGGAGAAGCAGGTGAGAGTGAAGAAACAACGGAAGAGTGATTCGTATAAATTTGAAACATTAAATATTAATATCAAAAGACTATCGCAATGAAACGTTTATTATTAACAGTAGCACTTTGTGTAGCCGCATCCGGAGCCTTTGCCCAGAAGAAGGCTGTGAATCAGGCACAGAGTATTGCAAAAGGGGAAAAACCTAATTTTGAGGAAGCTCGTAGCCTGGTTAAAGGAGCGTTGACTGATCCCGAAACAAAGGATGATGCAAAAACCTGGTTTGTTGCCGGATTTGTTGAAGATCAACAGTTCAGTAATGAACGGACAAAAGAGATCCTGGGCCAACAGGCAGATGAGCCTGTTATGTACGAAGCGCTGATCAGCATTTTGCCTTATTTTGAGAAAGCATACGAGCTGGATAACCTACCGAATGAAAAAGGGAAAGTAAAACCTCGTTTTGTAAAGGATATGAAAGGTATTTTAGGTGCTAATCATGTATATTACATCAATGGTGGTTCTTATTACTTTGGAGTAAGTGACTATGCAAAAGCTTATGACTTTTTCGATCAGTACCTCAAGATTGCGAATCTGCCTATGATGGCTGGTGAACCGGCAGCAGTAAAGGATACAACTTATAACCAGGTTTTATATTATGCCGCCATTGCTTCTACTCAGCTGAATGATCCGCAGAAGGCAATCGAAACATTGACTGCCGCTACTAAAACAGGTTACAAAACCAATGAGGTATATCAATATCTGTTTGGAGAATACCAGATGCTGGAAGATACTACTAACATGGTGAATGTATTGAGGGAAGCTATGGCACAGGTACCGGAAGAAAGTTTCTTTATGATGAACCTGATCAACCTTCAGATTAGTGCAGGCCAAAATCAGGAAGCTATTCAGTATCTGAACGAAGCTATCCAGAAAGATCCGAACAATGCACAGTTGTATGATGTAGTGGGTCGTGTGTATGAAGCCGGTTTACAGGATTTTGACAATGCGGAGAAATATTTCAATAAAGCATTGGAAATAGATCCTAACTATATGGAAGCTGTTTCTAACCTGGGACGTATCTACTATAATAATGCAGTAAACAAATTGGGTGAAGCTAATATGATCAATGATCCGAAATTGTATCAGGAAGAATCAGCAAAAGCAAAAGCCTTATTTGAAAAAGCGTTGCCTTATTTTGAAAGAGTACATGCTGCTGAACCAACCCAGAGAGAAGCCATGACAGCTTTGAGAAGTATCTATTACAATCTCAATATGAGCGATAAATTTGAAGAAATGGATGCTAAAATGGGTAACTAATCTGAGATTTAGTTTATATTATAAAACGCGGCTGTTCACGTATGTGGATAGCCGCGTTTATTTTTCCTTATTCAGGAAATTCTTTTATCAATGATAGAAGCTACCGCAGCATCTCCTGTCACATTTACCGCTGTTCTTAACATATCTAACGGACGGTCAATCCCCAGGATGAGCGCCAACCCTTCCGGTGGAATTCCTACTGAAGTAAGCACCATAGTAAGAATTACATAACTTCCTCCCGGAATGGCAGGAGTTCCGATGGAAGAGAGAACAGTCATTCCCATAATGATCAGGATCTGGGTAAATCCCAATTCTATTCCCAATACCTGTGCAATAAATAAGACCGCGATCGCCTGATAACAACTGGTGCCATCCATATTAATAGTTGTTCCTACCGGTAATACAAAAGAACTGACCTCTTTAGAAACATGGAGTTTATTTTCAACTGTTTCAAGCGTAAGGGGAAGAGTTGCCGCACTGCTACTGGTACTGAAAGCAAAAAGTTGTACCGGATAGAGAGCTTTGATAAAGTTTTTCGCCTTTTTCTTTGTGAAGAAATGAATCAGTGCCGGATAGAAAATAAATGCAAGCACAAATAAAGCGGCAATAACAGTCAAAGCATAGATGGCTAAGGCGCCAAATACACTCAGATTTCCCCCGAAATCCACTACAAGCCCAGCCATTAAAGCCAATACACCCCAGGGAGCGAACCGGATAATATAATCCACCATGTTAAGAATGATCGTGTTGAGGCTCTCAAATAGTTTTAACACAGGTCGTACCTGAGTGGCAGGCAGAGAAAGAGCGGCTATACCGAAAAAGACCGCGAAAAAAATTATTTGGAGCATTTTAGAGTTGTCTGCCATGGCGCTCACTATATTATTCGGTATAATATCTTCCAGAAAAGCCAACGGACCTTTTTGCTGAGTGCTTTCCGCTGCTTCTTTCTGGGCTTCCACTACATTGTGATAACTTTCCTGCATATACCCTACCTCCGCCTGGTCAACTAAATTTCCGGGTTTTACCAGTAACCCCATGCTTAGTCCCCAGAATACGGCTACCACTGTTGTCATAATATAAATAACAATAGTACGTATACCCATCCGTGAAAATTTACTGATGTCTCCCAGACCCGTCACTCCTTTAATCAGGGAAATGAATACCAATGGAACCGCTATTAATTGCAGCAGCCGGATAAATACCTGTCCCCACGGGCGTACCCAATGATTAATAAAAGCAGCTCCATTGAGTTGCAGCGCAATCATTCCGAGAAGTATGCCCGCAAGCATGCCGGATAAAATCTGTACATATAATGGTAGTGATAAAAAACTTATTTTTTTAGCCATATAGTGAGGTTTTGCCGGCAAAGGTAAATTAATATGAATAAAAACACAAAACAAATGCTCCCATACAAATAATTTTGTAATCTCAACAAAAGGCCCGGCAGAATAGTTTCTCCATAGCGTTAAAAAAGATTATCTTATTTATAGACAAATTATTGTATATG
>JAJQES010000111.1 GCA_021201565.1 Tannerellaceae bacterium | reverse complement strand
CATGGAAACATTGACCAAACAGCCGCCCGGGAAATATTTTTATTAAGAAAATAAGTAGTTAGCAGTTGATAATTAGTAGTACGTTATCTCCCTCACTTAGCAGAATTATAAAAAAATGAGTGAAATAAACTTCCTACCAACTACCAGCTACCAACTACCAATTACTACGATAGATGTTACAAGGAAAAAAGATCATATTAGGAATAACCGGAAGTATTGCGGCTTATAAAGCGGCTTATTTGATCCGGGGCTTGGTAAAGAAAGGAGCCGAAGTACAAGTTGTAATTACTCCTGCCGGAAAAGAATTCATCACTCCCATCACGTTGTCTGCTTTGAGTAGCCATCCGGTAATCAGTGAATTCTTCTCGAACCGTGATGGTTCCTGGCACAGCCATGTGGACCTCGGCTTATGGGCCGATGCGATGGTGATCGCACCGGCAACCGCATCTACTATCGGTAAAATGGCACATGGTATCGCTGATAATATGCTCGTAACAACTTATCTTTCCTGTAAAGCACCGGTATTTATAGCGCCGGCCATGGACCTGGATATGTTTGCCCATCCTGCCACTCAGCAAAATCTGGAAATCCTCAAAGGATTTGGTAATTACATTATCGAACCGGGCGAAGGAGAATTAGCCAGCCACCTGGTAGGAAAAGGACGGATGGAAGAACCGGATAAAATCCTTGAAGTATTAGAAGATTTTTTCTCTTCCGGACAGGAATTACAAAAAAAAAAGATAGTCATCACAGCCGGACCGACTTATGAAAAGATTGATCCGGTACGTTTCATCGGTAACTATTCTTCCGGTAAAATGGGATTTGCTCTGGCAGAAGCCTGCGCAAAACGGGGAGCAGATGTTACATTGATCACAGGACCCGTTAGTCTGTCTACCATTCATCCACATATTCACCGGATAGATGTCGAGTCAGCCGAAGAGATGTACGGAATGGCTATGCAACTCTTCCCACAGGCAGATGCAGGTATCTTATGTGCAGCGGTGGCCGATTACCGGCCGGCAGTAGTGGCGGACAAAAAAATAAAACGTGAATCCAACGAAAATATGACGCTCGAACTAACAGCGAATCCGGATATCGCCGCTTCTATGGGAGCTATTAAAAAACCTCACCAGGTATTAGTGGGATTTGCCTTGGAAACAAACGACGAACTTACACATGCAACCGATAAACTAAACCGGAAAAATCTGGATTTCATCGTATTGAATTCATTGCGTGAAGAGGGAGCCGGTTTCCGGGGAGACACCAATAAAATCTCCATAATTGATGCTAACGGAAATGTAAAAGAGTTTTCATTACAGTTAAAAACAGCAGTCGCAGAAGATATTATTGATCATTTAGTTGTAACTTTGAAAAATAAATCCGTTTTATTTGAAGCCTAAAGGATCAAATTATGCTTAATTCGTTATACATACAAAACTTCGTTTTAATCGACAATCTGGACATACGGTTCACGAACGCCTTTTCCGTAGTCACAGGCGAGACCGGAGCCGGGAAGTCTATTATGCTTGGTGCGCTTGCTCTGGTGCTGGGACAGCGGGCAGATGCCAGAAGCATTAAAAACGGAGCTGATAAATGTGTGATTGAAGCCGAGTTCAATATATCAGCCTATCAGTTACAGTCCATTTTTGAATCCCATGATATGGAGTACGACCCGGAAACATGTATTATGAGACGGGAACTATTCGCGACAGGCAAATCACGTGCATTTATCAATGATTCACCTGTCTCCCTGGCTGCTATGAAAGAATTAGGCAATCATCTGATTGACATTCATTCACAACACCAGAATCTATTATTAGCCGACAACCGGTTTCAACTGAGTGTAGTAGATATTATTACCGGTCGAAAGGATATTTCCGACAATTACAGGAATGAATATCAACGCTTTCAGGGACTCAAAAAACAACTGAACGAACTACGGGAAAAAGCGACCCAGGCCAAAAAGGATGAAGATTATATCCGTTTCCAGCTTGAACAACTGGACGAAGCAGCCCTGAACAGTGGGGAACAGGAAGAACTGGAACAGGAATCCGAAATCCTGTCGCATGCCGAAGAGATCAAAGGAGGGCTCTATAAAATAACGGCCCTACTGAATGGTGATGAGCAAAATGGACTACAGTATATAAAAGAAGCGCTTTCTGCCTGTGACGCACTGGATCGTTATTATTCAAAAGCTACGGGGTTTTCCGAACGGTTACGTTCTGCCTATATTGATTTGAGTGATCTTGCGTCTGAAGTAGAGGTACAGGCAGAGGATGTGGAATTCAACCCTGAACGTCTGGACTGGGTAAATGAACGGTTAAATGTGATCTACAATCTGCAACAGAAACACCATGTTTCAACGGTAGACGAATTGATCGCTTTACAATCCCGGTATCAGCAACAGCTTACTCAAATTGATTCCTTCGACGAAGAGATCGAATCACTGGAAAAACAGAAAAAAGAATCATATAATGCTTTGTTGGCTAAAGGGAGAAAACTGACTGAGGTCCGTAAAAAGGCTGCCGGTTCCATTGCGAAACGTTTAGTAGATATGGTAAAGCCCTTAGGAATGCCGAATACTCGTTTCCGGATTGATTTCATTGAACGAAAAGAACCGGGACCCGATGGCATGGACGAAATACAGTTTATGTTTTCAGCGAATAAGAGCGGAGACCTTGAACGGGTCGCACAAACCGCTTCCGGAGGTGAAATATCGCGCCTAATGTTATGCATCAAAGCATTAATCGCAGGCCATACTGCTTTGCCTTCTATTATTTTCGACGAAGTAGATACCGGCGTTTCCGGTGATATCGCCGATAAAATGGGAGACATTATGGAGGAACTGGGCCGGAAAATGCAGGTAGTAACCATCACTCACCTACCGCAAATCGCCGCGAAAGGAAAAGAACATTTCTTTGTCTATAAAGAAGACATACACAACCAGACAGTTACCCGGATCCGTCAACTGACAAAAACGGAACGTGTTACCGAAATCGCCCGCATGCTAAGCGGCGCCACCCTGACAGAAGCCTCCATAGCCAACGCAAAAGATCTTTTGAAAGGAGTGATATAAAAAACCGCAACCTTAATATATATATATGAGAAAGAGACCACAGATTTCTGTGTTCCCTTCCACTAAATACAGTATAAAACAGATGAAAGAAAATGAAATGATATTTGGGATCCGGGCTGTGATGGAAGCTGTGCAGGCCGGTAAGGAGATTGACAAAATCCTGGTGAAAAGAGACATTCAGGGTGAACTGGTGCGTGAACTTTTTGAAGTGCTGAAAGGGACCGACATTCCCGTGCAGCGGGTACCGCTTGAGCGGCTCAACCGCCAGACCCGTAAAAACCATCAGGGAGTGATCGCTTTTATTTCCTCCATTACCTACCAGCAGCTCGAGGACATTATTCCCTTTATTTACGAACAGGGAAAAAGTCCCTTTATCGTTTTGCTCGATGGAATCACTGATGTGAGAAACTTTGGTGCCATCGCGCGTACCTGTGAATGTGCCGGTGTAGACGCGATTGTTATACCCGCAAAAGGAAGTGTCACCGTCAATGCTGACGCTGTCAAGACCTCCGCCGGGGCTCTGATGACTTTACCGGTATGTAAAGAAAAAAGTATCAATCACGCCATACGTTTCCTGAAAGATTCCGGTGTAAAAGTATATGCAGCCAGTGAAAAGGCATCTGAAATTTATACCAACGTCACTTACGAGGGACCGGTAGCCATTGTGATGGGTGCAGAAGATACCGGTGTCTCTATGGACAATTTGCGAATCTGCGATGAAATGGTAAAAATCCCCATTCTGGGTACTATCCAGTCTTTGAATGTCTCCGTCGCTTCTTCAATCCTTATCTATGAAGTGATCCGCCAGAAAGGACTCCAATAATATAAACAACAAAATAAAGAGGAATATGAAAAAAGTAATTGCAACCACAAATGCTCCGGCAGCTATTGGCCCTTACAGCCAGGCCATTCAGACAGGTAACCTGCTTTTTATTTCAGGACAACTGGGATTTGATCCTGCTACCGGTGATTTTGTTCCCGGAGGTGTACAGGAACAAACTGCACAGGCTTTCAAAAATATCAAAGCCATCCTGACAGAAGCCGGTTATGAAATGGAGCATATCGTAAAAACGACTGTATTACTGGCGGACATCAATGATTTCGCCGCAATGAACGAAGTCTATGCTTCGCAATTTGAGAGTGCATTCCCTGCCCGTGCGGCCTTTGCGGTAAAAACGTTACCCAAAAACGGACTCGTTGAAATCGAAGTAATCGCTGCGAAATAATCTACTCAAACATATATAGCACGCAGATGTCCGGAACCGGGTAATATCTGCGTGCTATTTCATTTTTACCGAATCCCCCGGATTATTTTTCTTTATTAGTTACCCGTTCGGAGAGTTCTTCTCCCGAGTCTATGGCGATGCCAAACAGTTCAACATACTCAACACTGAGTGAATTACCTGCTTTAGCCTGTACATATAACTTTTTCAGGATCGCCGGTACTCCGTCAATTTCTACCGTACAAATATATCCGGATGCATGCTGTTTTACCATAAGCACACGTCCCGGGTAAGCCGTTAGCGTCACTTCACTATAATCATCTCCCCGGGAAACCGTTTTGTATCCATACGCAAACCGTTTTTCAATGGCCGACAGCCCATTTACCTGCCCCGGTTTTTCCTCCTGGTTCACCCAATATACCTCCAGGGGCTTTTTGGTATCCAGTTTTCCATCCACAACATTCACATCATAACAAACCATATTCCGGTTCTTACTTCGTTCAATATGAAAAAGCCGGTTTTCCGAAGTCACGCCCCTCTCCTGTCCAAATACAAAACAAGGAGTAACCAGGCACAGCCACAACGCCCACCTGGTCACTCCTTTTATCTTACTCTGTACCACCCTTTTTACCTGTTTCATGTGTATGTTTTTACAGGCACAAAGGTAATATAAATCCCTTCTCTTTTAAAACACTTCTTTAATATGACGTTTATTTGATTCAAATGTATCTTTAATCTCTCCTACCCGGCCATCAATCAACAACTTATACATCGCCTGGGCAAAACCTTTCATTTGCTCAAATTCTATCTTTGGCGGCATCGCTAATGCATCCGGATCGGTCATTACATTTAGTAATACCGGACCCTCTGTAGTAAAGACCTTTTCCAGCGTAGATTCCAGTTCTTCCGGCTTAGAGACATTATACCCCGGTATACCCATCGCCATCGCCACCCGTGAAAAATCCGGATTATACATATCTGTTTGCCAATCAGGAAGTCCGGCCACTTCCATCTCCAGTTTTACCATTCCCAAGGAACGGTTATTAAAAACAATCAGTTTAACCGGTAATTTATATTGAGCAATGGTAGCCAGATCTCCCAGGAGCATGGACAGACCCCCATCTCCACAAAGAGCCACTACCTGGCGCCCCGGGAAAGCCAGAGCCGCGCCAATCGACTGCGGCATGGCATTTGCCATAGACCCGTGATTAAACGACCCGATCATCTGCCGGCGTTCCGTAGCCTGTAAATACCGCGCACCCCATACACAGGTCATTCCCGTATCTACCGTAAAAACAGCATCATCCGCTGCCAGTTTATTGACCAGACACATAGTATACTCCGGTGAGATCATCTCTTCTTTTCCTGTGATACGCATGACCTCTTCCAAGTCTTTCTGTGCTTTTTCATAGATATGCAGATGTTTATCCAGAAACTTACGGTCAGTTTTCTGCGAAATCACCGGTAATAACATTTGCAGAGTGGACTTCACGTCCCCACAAATACCCTGCGCTAATTTCACCCGTCTACCCAAACGCTCTGCTTTAATATCTACCTGCACAACATGCGAATTATCCGGGAGGAAATTCTCATACGGAAAATCTGTTCCCAGCATGAGCAATACCTCTGCATCCATGATACTGCGATAACCAGAGGGCATCCCCAGCAACCCGGTCAATCCTACTTCATTCGGATTATCATATTGAATATCCATTTTACTTTTAAAGGTATAAGCAACCGGTGCATTCAATAATTGGGAAAGTTCTACTACTTCAGCGTGTGCCTCCTTCGCTCCTACCCCACAGAACAGGGTGATTTTCCCGGAGGCATTCAATACCTCTGCCAAACGGTCGATCTCTTCCTGTGGAGGAACTACTTTCGGCTGAGTAACAAATACATCTGTCGAAGAAATGGCTCCTTTTTCATCCTCGGCAGACAAATCTCCCGGTAACCCGATCACACTAACGCCTCTGCGGGAAACAGCCGTTTGCATGGCACATTGCATCATACGGGTAAATTGTACCGGTGTAACTGCTAATTCATTGTAATAACTACAATCATCAAACAGGCGCGTGGTATTGGTCTCCTGAAAAAATTTCGTACCCATTTCAAAAGAGGGTAAAGTAGAAGCAATAGCTAAAACAGGCGCCCCCGAACGGTGTCCATCATATAACCCATTGATCAAATGAACATGTCCCGGACCACTACTACCGGCACAACAAGATAACTTCCCATGCAATTGTGCTTCCGCAGCAGCAGCGTATGCCCCCGTCTCTTCATGACGCACGTGAATCCATTGGATTTTTCCATTACGACGCACGGCATCATTGACATGGTTCAGGCTATCGCCTGTCACTGCATATATTCGCTCGACGCCTGCTGATACCAGCATATCCACTAATTTCTCAGAAATATTTTTTCCCATATCAGTTTATTTTCTCAATAAACTGACATACGAACGGAAAAGTTTAAAAGAAAAGTAAGATAGATTAATTATTATTTTTCCAATCGTTATAGAATAGAACCGCTTCTATAATCTGTTCATTCGTAAACTTCCCCTCTTCAATCATCGCAGCCAATTCGGGACAGGCTTCAAAATAGCGTGCTCCTACCGCCCGGAAATGTTGGTTAGAGCCATACCCGGAGTTTGGAGAAAGTGTAATACGTGTCGGATAGGTTTCTCCCTCTTTTTTAACATACAACCATAAATTGGGAGGCAAAGAACTACCACCGGTTGCCTGAATAAAATCAGTCGCATAGCGCTTTAAATCATATTGCTGGGAAGCTATGTAAAGAGAAATATTCTCCATTTCCAGGATACATAGTAACCATTTCTGCTGGTTACTTAACTCACTCTCTTCATTCCGGATACTTTTGTATTCATAGGTAGGAGAAAAAACAAGACGAGCAGCATTCTGGGGAGAATCCCCCGGACGCCAGGCCTTAATATACTCAATATGTCTGGCATCAAACGTCTCCGTATGATCTCCATTGATAAGATCCACCGAAAGACTATTAATATAAGGTAATACCATTTCACCTGTATATTCTCTTCCTCCGATCGTATATACAATTACTTTTGAAAGCTGTTGTTGAAGGCCGGCCGGATTAGAAGCCATCCCCGCCAATAATACCAGCTGAAACAATAGAAACCCAATCACACATCTTTTCATCCCAATAAAATGTTTCAGTTTATTTGTTAAATCCTTAACAG
>JAJQES010000419.1 GCA_021201565.1 Tannerellaceae bacterium | reverse complement strand
TCATGGTACTATGAATAATTGATTTAATGGCTTTGATCGCAGCATCTACCGGACCGTTACCGGATGCGGCCGCTTCAAATTTCTCTCCGGCAATATTCAGACAAATGCTGGCGACAGACTGCAAACCGACTCCCGACGTTACCTGTAAATATTCCAGTTTAATACGATGGGTCGCAAGCCGGTCTTTCCCTACCAGCATCAGAACATCGTCATCATTTATATCTTTTTTACGGTCTGCCAGCTTGAGGAATTCTTCATATACTTTATCCAGTTTTTCCTGGTCCAGGTCTACCCCTAATACATTCAAACGATGTTTCAGGGCCGCACGGCCACTCCGGGCAGTTAATACGATCGCATTATCATCAATACCCACATCTTTGGGGTCAATAATCTCATAACTTTCACGGTTTTTCAATACGCCATCCTGATGGATACCGGAAGAGTGAGCAAATGCATTCCGGCCGACAATGGCTTTATTGGGCTGAACCGGCATATTCATCAGGCTGGAAACCATCCGGCTCATACTATAGATTTTAGTGCTATTGATATTGGTTATAATATCTGTTTCTTTGTGGCTTTTGAAGATCATTGCTACTTCTTCAAGAGAGGTATTACCGGCACGTTCTCCGATTCCATTGATGGTTACTTCCACCTGGCGGGCCCCATTCAACACCCCCTGTACTGTATTAGCCGTAGCCATTCCCAGGTCATTATGACAATGTGTAGATAGGATGGCATTATGTACACCATCCACATGTTCCATCAAATAACGGATCTTAGCACCATATTCGTCCGGCAGGCAATAACCGGTAGTGTCCGGAATATTTACGACAGTAGCCCCGGCTTTAATCACAGCTTCCACTACACGTGCCAGATAAGCATTCTCCGTACGGCCGGCATCCTCTGCATAAAACTCAACATCTTCCACAAAACGCTTTGCATACTTTACACAGGCGATTGCGCGTTCCAGGATTTCATCCTGGTTAGAGTTAAATTTATAACGAATATGATAATCGGATGTTCCGATACCTGTATGGATACGTCCTTTTTTAGCATATTTCAACGCTTCGGCAGCTGCATTGATATCCTTTTCTACCGCACGGGTAAGTGCACAGACAGTGGGCCATGTGACCGCTTTGGAAATCTCCACTACACTATTGAAATCTCCGGGACTTGAAACGGGGAATCCGGCCTCAATCACATCCACTCCTAATTCTTCCAATGCTTTTGCTACCTGTATTTTTTCTACCGTATTCAACTGGCATCCGGGAACCTGTTCCCCATCGCGCAGGGTCGTGTCGAAAATAAATAATCTCTCTGACATTGTATTATATTTTAGTTGTTTCCATACTCATTACAAAAAGAGCCTTTCCCACCAGGAAGTGAGAAAGGCTCTTTACGATATGTTCATGCTCAACAAAGCATAGCGGTCTCACTTCCTGTTCTGCTCCCAGAGTAGAAGAATGCTTAGAGAAATAATGAGACTATTTGCTATGTTTTGAATCATCGCTTT
Source organism: Tannerellaceae bacterium (assembly GCA_021201565.1). Taxonomy (GTDB): domain Bacteria; phylum Bacteroidota; class Bacteroidia; order Bacteroidales; family Tannerellaceae; genus UBA4116. Next base: position 6,028 of record JAJQES010000419.1, on the reverse strand, counting down.
GCTTTTTTAACGCTGCAAAGATAAATGGTTTTTTTAAATCAACAAATTAAACTAATATTTTTTGCTGTTTTTTTCTTATAAAATGAAAGTTTACTCCCGATTTTACTTCAAATTCAACAAAACCCCTACTCTTTAGCCTTTTGTTTGTATATCCTCCAAAGCAATCAGTTTATTTACGATTGCATATACGGTAAGTCCACTGGCACTGTGGATCTGTAACTTACGGGCTATATTGCGCCGGTGAGTAATTACTGTATGGGTAGAGAGATAGAGCGTATCAGCAATTTCCCTGTTCGTCATTCCTTTAACCACGCAGACAACAATCTCTTTTTCACGAACGCTCAGGGATTGCGAATCTTCTGAATCCGTTTCTTCCGGTATTTCGGCAGAAACTAACCGCTCCAGCTTACGCCTGATCTCATCCGGATGCTCAAAGAGTGTAATCTGATCATCAAAAAAACGCAGAAACGCAGGATCTATAGCGGTATATACTAATGCAAAACATTTCATCTCATTACATCCGGAATCTTCTTTCAATTGTGTAAAAGAGGAAGGATGTACCCAGAGAGGGTTGATCAATAGAATGTCCGGGCGCTGTATTTTAAGAGTTTCCTGCAAAGCATCAAATGCGGAAACCTCCGTCAGAGAGATACGAAAACCAGGAATTTTCTTTAGTACCACATCCAAACCAGCCCGGATAATGGGAGAAGGGTCTGCGATCACTATTTTTAGTGGAGTGCTCATTAGGTGGAGATTTATTGTTTTTCCAATTCAAGGATAGCGGGAACAAATATATAATCTTCTACCAGACTATGGGTAGCCAGGTCTTTTTCTGTTTCAAAAATATCAAACAACACACTATTCAGCAAATGGCTGCCATTGCCCGGGTAATATTTAATCAAAATATTTTTCAGTTCAACGATTTTCATTTCAATCTGGTCATGCCGTTTACGGAAAATAGTAATATTGTACTTCGGATCTTTTTTTCCCTCCAATAAAGATTTCACATACGGGAAAACCGTTTTCTCCTCATACATCATGTGTTTATGTACTTCGTCCGCATATTCATCAAAGAATTTACGGATAACAAATGCCACGTCCTGCGGGCATTCTTCAAGCGCCTCACTAAGCTTGCGGCGCAAATGGGGAAGTCTAAAATTTAAAAAATAATCATGCGCATTATGTAAGTAGGTGATGATTCCTTCCAGTGAGAAACGGGTCTGTTTTAAATCAATAGAAGCAGCCTTCTCTTCGATCAGGAAATTCACAACCGTCAGAAAGGTATCCGTATCTACGTTGTTTTGCGAACAAACTTCACCAATATTTTTTTCACCGAATCCCAGAGCGATCCCAAAACGACTCATGACTAAAACCATCGGGTAATTGTCACAAATCAGGTCACTCATCTTATCAGTATCTGTATATTTGCTTTTTTTATACATAGGTTACTACATTAATATATATAGGTTTACTCTTCAAAGGTAACTCTTTTTACCTTTGAAGAGAGAGTTCTAAACTTTTTTTGATATTAAATCACTATAAATAGGTAGGCGAAAGCAGAATATACTAATAAGTAGGTATTGTGGGGAGAGGAAAATGCCCCTACATTTGCATCAGAATCAAGTAACACTATTAGTTTTAAATAATCGCTATATCAAAACCTTCGCTAATTATGTAAGCATATAAGATGATTAAAACGTCAGGGAAATTTTTTATTGGTTATTTCCCTGAAAAAAGAAGCCTCCCTGCGAAGAGAGGCTTCTTTTTTCATATAGATCTCCCGGATATAGCTTTAAAAGAGTCTCCGGTTCTCTTCACCATGGAAGCAGCCAGGTAGGCATCGTGACAATAAATAATCCGGAATTGTTCCTCAACAGCTTCCCCCAATAATCTTAACTTACTCTCATAAGAGATAAGAGGTTGCAGATCGTATGCCGATATCCATGCAGGAGATACATGCGCAGCCAGCGGAATCACATCACCGGCAAAAACAGAGGTTTGTTCTCCTTCTGATATATAAGGTACCAGCTGGCCGGGAGTGTGGCCATCAAAAAGGCGGAGAGAAAAGTTCTCCATAACAAATGATTCGTCTTCTACCAGGTGAATCTGACCTCTTTCATACAAAGGCATCAGATCTTCTTTAAACAGTGAACCGGCTTCCAGCGGATGAGGTGCCAGCAGATTATCCCATTGTTGCCGGCTGACCCAGAATGTTGCATTTGGAAAGTCCAGATGCCCACAATGGTCAAAATGCAAATGAGTTAAAACAATATCATTCACCTGTTCCGGATCAACTCCCCGTTCCCGAAGTTGTTCATACAGGTTTTTCATATCAAAAAAGCCATACCAGGAGAGTGCCTGTTGATGCTTTTCATTCACACCGGTATCTATCAATAAAATTCGTCCGTCGTCAGCAGTAACCAGTAAAGAACGGATAGCCAACACACATAAATTATCTTCTGTACAGGGATACCGTCTTTTCCATGCCGATTTGGGAATGGCTCCAAACATAGCACCACCGTCCGCATAAAAACGTCCTGTATCTATAATCTCTATTTTCATTTTCTGCAGGATTACTACCTTCCACTACAAACATACCACAAAATCCTTAACTATTCATAAACCGGGATTGTTAAGAGGAGATTAAACAGAAAATTTATACACGTTAAAATAAATTAGTTATGAAAGACTGTCACTGTCATATCGCTCCTTATTTTGAAAAAGACAGACATCTGACTGTTGGAACAAAAGAATATCTGACTGTCCTGAATGCGATGGACAAACCGATAGAGACCTTACCGGTGAAAGAGGCCAGAGATGTCCTTTCAACCGCCCAATCTGTTATTGAGACAGATCTCTCAGGTATAGAAGAATCTGTAAAAGTCATTGTCCAGGATGGATTTGAAGTGAAGCTCAACATTATTCGTCCGGCCGGAGTAGAAGGTTCTCTCCCGGTCTTTGTGTTTGTGCATGGCGGAGGATGGGCCTTAGGGGACTACCCTACCCATAAAAGACTGGTAAGAGATTTAGTAGTTGCATCCGGCATGGCATGTGTATTTCCGAATTATAGCCGTTCACCGGAAGCCCGATTTCCCAGAGCTGTAAACGAAGTGTATGCATCCATTAAATGGGTGTATGAGAATGGAGAAAATATTCTTTTAAATGGAAAGGAACTCGCCATAACAGGTAACAGTGCGGGCGGGAATATGGCCATAGCCGCCAGCCTGATGGCTAAAGACAACAATGGTCCGGAGATTAAATGCCAGGTCCTGTTATGGCCTGTCACGGATAGTAGTACGGATTATGACTCCTATACCCGGTTCGGGCAGGACCGCTTCCTGACAACTACTCTCATGGAGTGGATGTTTAACCAATATACAAAAGATCCGGTGGCAAGGAAAGACATTCATATTTCTCCCGTATTGGCCGTAACAGAACAATTAAAAGGGCTGCCTCCTACACTGATCGCCGTGGCCGAAAATGATATTCTGCGGGACCAGGGAGAATTATTGGGACGCAAACTGGATGTAGCCGGAGTAGATGTAACCACTATCCGGTTCAATGGAGTTATACATGACTGGGGATTATTAAACGGTTTTGCCAAACTGCCTCCGGTACATACATTGATTACATTTGTTGCCGCCACATTCAAAGAATACCTTAAAAGGGAATAAGACCCTATAAGCTTGTTAAAATGGTCCCAGGAAAATATTCGTCTCACATTGTGAACCAGCCGGATCACAATGTAATCTGTACGGTTCATAGTGTAATCCGGTTGGTTCACAATGTGAGACTATAACCTGTTGCCGTACTCTTCCGGACATAAGTGGGACCATTCTTCCTGTTTTATAGGAATGCTTTTCTAAAATATGTAGTATTGATTTTAAATACTTCCCTTTTTTACGTCACACGCTTATTTTTATTTTTATCTTTGCGCCCGAAATGGTTCCGGGTATATGTTCATGTACACGGATTAAAAGGGAACCGGGTGAAAATCCCGGACAGTCCCGCTGCTGTGAAGCTCTGCTAATATCCTGATCAACACTTTTGCCACTGACAAAATAATTGAAAATTGACAATGGACAATTGACAATTAAAAGGTGGACTATATTGTCAATTATTTATTGTCAATTGTCCATTAAGCTGTTGGGAAGGCGACCGGGATTGGAGTCAGTCAGAAGACCTGCCATTTGTCAAAGGCTTATGCACTCGTGGGTTAGTGTATCGGTTCAAAAGGAATATTTATTTATAATTTTGATGCACGTATGGAATGGATTCGTGAATTGTTATGGGGGAATGGTATTGGTCATTCTATCCTGATCCTATCTGTTGTAATTGCTTTAGGGATTCTATTAGGGAAGATCAAAGTCTTCGGAGTTTCTTTAGGAATTACCCTGGTTCTTTTTGTCGGAATTTTACTGGGACATTTCGGTTTTGAAATCAATCCCGAGATTTTGCACTTTTTCCGTGAGTTTGGCCTGATCCTGTTTGTTTACTCTGTAGGAATGCAGGTAGGTCCCGGATTCTTTTCTTCTTTCAAAAAAGGAGGTATTACCCTGAATTTATTAGCCGGCAGTATTGTTTTATTAGGAGTCGGGACTACCCTTGTTATACATTATATTACAGGTTTACCAATGTCTACCATGGTAGGTATTCTTTCCGGAGCAGTAACCAATACACCCGGATTAGGAGCAGCCCAGCAGGCATACAATGATGTCACCGGCTCAGCTTCGGAAACAATCGCTCTGGGATATGCCGTGGCCTATCCTCTGGGGGTAGTCGGAATTATTCTTTCCATGGTGTTTATCCGTTATATGTTCCGGGTCAACTTTGATAAAGAGACCGAACAGATACACGGGGAAGAAAACAAGCAGGCTAAAGGAGCTATCCCCATGTCGTTACTTGTACAAAATCCGGCGGTATTCGGAAAATCCCTTGGAGAACTCTCCTCCCTCCTGGAACACCGGGAATTTGTTATTTCGCGCATCTGGCATAATGACACGCATAAGATTGAAATTGCTTCTGCAAACACCGTTTTAAATGAAAACGATAAAATATTTGTTGTTACTACAGAAAAGGATGCGGAAACCATTAAAACATTTCTTGGGCATGAGATAACTATGGATCGTAAACAGTGGATCCCAACCGACAGCCAGTTAGTCAGTCGCCGTGTAGTTGTGACTAAATCGGAACTGAACGGTAAAAGATTAGGTGATCTTCAATTCAGAAAGATTTTAGGGATCAATGTAACACGGCTAAATCGTGCGGGGGTGGATATTGTTGCCTCGCCGGCTCTGACTCTTCAGGTGGGAGATAAATTAACAGTAGTGGGCAGTGAACAATCGGTTGCTAAAGTAGGAGAAATATTAGGGAACTCATTACACCGGCTGAATGAACCGAACCTGATCACAATTTTTGTCGGAATTGCTTTAGGAATTATTCTGGGTAGTATCCCTTTCTCATTTCCGGGAATCCCTCAACCCGTAAAACTGGGGCTGGCAGGAGGTCCGCTTATTGTATCGATCCTGATCAGCCGTTTTGGTTATAAATATAAACTCATTACTTATACCACATTAAGTGCGAATCTGATGCTTCGTGAAATCGGGATTACTCTGTTCCTTGCCTGTGTCGGATTAGGAGCCGGAAAAGGATTCGTAGACACCATTCTTTACCAGGGTGGATATGCCTGGATCGGGTACGGGTTTATTATTACGGTATTACCTTTACTAATTGTAGGTTGTATCGGCCGATATTATTATAAACTAAACTATTTTACTCTTATGGGGTTGATAGCAGGAAGTACTACCGATCCCCCGGCTTTGGCTTATTCAAATACCACAGCCGGTAATAGTGCTCCCTCGGTAGGCTATGCAACGGTTTACCCTTTAACCATGTTTCTCCGGGTACTTTCCGCACAATTATTGATTCTGTTTTTCTTTTCCTGATAAATCAAATCATTACAAAATCCCATAAATTTTCCAATAAAAAGGGCGAAGTTCTGCAAGAACTATTACAAATATAAATGGCC